>DATMUX010000125.1:0-4507 GCA_035563695.1 Acidimicrobiia bacterium | reverse complement strand
GACAACGGCGACGGGTCGTACGGCATCTTCGTCAGCAACAGCTCCGGGCCGGGCTCGATCGCGCACACCTACGCGAGCAACATGTCGGACGCGAGCTACTACGTCGGTGCGTGCCCCGACTGCAACGTCACGATCGACGATGCGCACGCGCAATACTCGGCGCTGGGCTATTCGGGGACGAATTCCGGCGGCCACCTCATCGTCGAGAACTCCGAGTTCGATCACAACAAGACGGGCTTCAGCACCAACAGCCAGAACAACGACGACGCGCCGTCACCAACAGGACGGCGCGTGTCCGAACGGTACAACGGGTCCGACGGGCTCGCATTCCTGTTGGGTGTTCCGCAAGAACTTCGTGCACGACAACAACAACGCCGACGTTCCGGGCCACGGCAGCGCCGAGCTCGGTCCGCCGGGTACCGGTCTGATCATCGCCGGCGGCCGCAACGACACCGTGGTCGACAATCGCTTCGAGCACAACGGCAGCTGGGGCGTGATCGTGGTGCCGTTCCCCGACACGGGAACACCGCCGAAGGTCGCGCACTGTGAGGGTGGCGACCCGAACGGTGTACCGAGCCTCGGGCTCAAGGGTTGCTTCTACGCGGCATGGGGCAACGAGGTCGCGCACAACACGTTCGCGGGCAACGGGTCGTTCGGCAACCCGACGAACGGCGACATCGCCGAGATCAGCTCCGCACACGACCCCGGGAACTGCTGGCACGACAACACCGATCCGGCCGGTCTCACGTCCGCGCCGCCGAACCTCCAGCAGACGAACGGAACGTGCGGCGTCGCCCACGCCGGGGCCGGCCTGACGAGCGACCTGACGGGACAGGTCGTGTGCGCCACCGAGGTGTTCGGGACGTGCGAACCGGCCCCGGGCAAGCACTACCCCCGGCGCCGGCAGCTCGTGCTGCCCGCGCTCGCGCCTCAGACCACGATGCCGAACCCGTGCGATGGGGTCCCGTCGAACTCGTGGTGTCACGGCGGCTCGCCGGTCCAGTCCGGATTCGTCGTGCCGCTGCTCGCCGTCCCGGCGGCGGTCAGGCCGCGCCGTCGGAATAGTCGAGCTCGAAGCCGGCGCTGAGCCGGCCCTCATCGGCCGGCCGCGCACCGCGCAGATCGATCTCGCGCTCGGTCGCTTCGGCGCGGGTACCGACCTCGGTCGCGAGCGCGATCACCGCGACGATCATCGTGACGACGGCCAGCGCGATCAGCACGTTGTCGAACATCGTGCGGCCGTTGATCTGCTCGTGGAGCACGACCGTGCCGATGAGCACGGCGACGATCGGCTCCGTCGCCTCCAACGCGGGCAGCGACGTTCCGAGCGATCCCGACTGGAATCCGTTCTGGATCACGAGGATGCCCACGATCGAGAGCGTCGCCAGCGCGTAGACCTCCCAGTGGCGAGCCGTGTACGGGACGCCGTGTTGGATCTGGTCGACGAACGTCTTGGCCAGCGCGGACGTGATGCCGAACATCGCGCCGGCGGACAGGCCCAGGAGCGCGGCACGCGCCCGGCCACCGACGCGCGTTGCCAGCGCGATGGCAACAGCGATCAGGACCAGCACGGGGCCGGCCACGGTGATCCACGAACCGAACGACGCGTGCGCGTCGCCGCCGTCGGGCGCGGCCTCGATGAGGAACGTCGCGAGGGCCACGCACAACGCAACCGCGCTGAGCCATTCGATCCGCTGCAGGCGCCGGCCGCTCCAACGGGCCCCGAGCGCGAGCGCGACGAGCAGCCCGCACACGAGCAGGGGCTGCACGAGCAGCAGGCCGCCGAACGCGAGCGCGGCCGCCTGGAATCCGAATGCGCCGACGTCGTTCACCATGCCCAACAGCCACTTCGGTGAACGCGCCAGCCGGCCGAGCACGCGCACGCTGACCCCGCGCGAAGCCGGGACGGTGCGCGCGACCTGGTGCTCGATCGCGTTGCCGAGCCCGAACATCACGGCCGCGGCGAGGGCGAAGACGACCGCGAGCGGGCTGGTCATGCCCGCCACCTTGCGGTCCCGCGTCCTCCCCGACGCACGGTTCCATTCAACACCTCTGCATCCCGGCGCGTTCCCATTTCTTCGCCGGGTTGCGGTAGGCAATTGCGGTGGGCGTTCTGCTCCCGGACCGGCCCTTCACATCGCTCGACGAATACGTCGCGGCGGGCGGCGGGCGCGGTCTCGCCGCGGCCCGTGACCGGGGCCGGAACTGGGTCCTCGACGAGCTCGACCGGGCCGGCGTGCGCGGGCGCGGGGGCGCCGGGTTCCCGACGGCCCGGAAGTGGCGGTCCGTCCTGGACGGCGGGCCCGCACTCGGCGACCGGTACACCGTCGCCAACGGGGCCGAGGGCGAGCCCGGGACCTTCAAGGACCGGCCGCTGTTGCGCGCGAACCCATACCAGGTGGTCGAAGGCCTGGCGATCGCCGCGTCGGTGATCGGCGCGCGCGAAGCGTTCCTCGCGGTCAAGGCGTCGTTCACGCGCGAGATCGACGCGGTCCGACGCGCCCTTCGCGAGATGGAGGACGCCGCGCTCCTGCCCGCGATCCCGATCACGCTCGTCGCCGGGCCCGAGGAGTATCTCTTCGGCGAGGAGAAGGCGTTGCTCGAGGTGATCGAAGGCAACGATCCGATGCCGCGCTGGCTCCCGCCCTACCTGCACGGCCTGTTCGCGACGACCCCGCAGGAAGGGTGGGCGGGCGGAGCAGTCCCCGACCTCGACGACCCGAACGTCACCGGGTCGAACCCCACGCTCGTGAACAACGTCGAGACACTCGCGAACGTGCCGCTCGTGCTCGCGCGCGGCGCCGGCTGGTTCCGCGGCATGGGCACGGCCGGCACTCCCGGTCCATTGCTGTGCACGGTCGCCGGCGACGTCGAGCATGCCGGCTTCGCCGAGATCGAACCCGGCATGACCCTGCGCGCGGTCATCGACCACGTCGGTGGTGGCCCGCGAGCGGGCCGCGCGGTAAAGGCGGTGCTGTCGGGCGTCTCGAACGCGGTGCTCGACGCCACCGAGCTCGATACCCCCGTGAGCTACGAGGGATTCGCCGCGGCGGGGAGCGGCCTCGGGGCCGCGGGCTTCATCGTGTACGACGACACGCGGAGCATGGTGTCGGTCGCGCGCATGGTGTCACGATTCCTCTACGTCGAGTCATGCGGGCAATGCCGCGCGTGCAAGCTCGGCTGCGGCGAGATCACGCGCCGCCTCGACGCGGTGGCCGGCGGAGCGGGGACCGACCGCGACATCGAGCTCATCGGCCAGCAGCTGCTCGACGTCACGAGCCAGAACCGCTGCTTCCTCGGCACCGAGGAGCAGACCGTGATCGGAAGCCTGCTGCGCAAGTTCCCCGACGATTTCGCCGCGGCCCTCGAGCTCCGATCCCCGGTCGACACGCTGGCGATCCCGAAGATCGTCGACATCCGCGACGGCGTCGCGGAGCTCGACCGGGCGCAGGCGCGCAAGCAACCCGACTGGACCTACGTCGCCGAGCGGCACGCGGCAACATAGGCTCGGGGCGGCGCGCGCGGGGCGCGACCGGTTCAGGGAGCGAGGTCGCAGCACGATGGAGGGAACCCGCGACGAGCGGCTGGCGGCCGGCCGGGGACTGCGCAAGAAGGTGCCGAGGAGCTCGCACGCGGAGTGGGCACCGGGCTCCGCTCGCCCGAGCGTCGTCGAGATGCTGCAGGCGTCGGCGGTGGGTCGAGTGCCCGAGCTGGTCCCCTTCCGGCACGGACGGATGAGCGAGTCGCCGTTCGCGTTCCTGCGCGGTTCGGCCGCGGTCATGGCCCGCGACCTGGCGGGCACGCCGGTCACGGGGGTGCGCGTGCAAGCGTGCGGCGACGCGCACATCGCCAACTTCAGGCAGTTCGCCACTCCCGAACGCAACATCACGTTCGATATCAACGACTTCGACGAAACGTTGCCCGGACCGTGGGAATGGGACCTCAAACGCCTGGCGGCGAGCATCGAGGTCGTGGCCCGGGGGAACGGGTTCCCGGAGGATCTGCGCACCTACGCGATCACGCGCGTGGTCTGCGACTACCGCGAGCGGATGGCGGAGTACGCATCACTGCGCACCCTCGACGTGTGGTACTCGCGCATCGCGCTCGACGACATGATGGGCCACTTCCCGCGCCGCTACCGCCATCTCGTGACGCGCGACATCGCCAAGTCGAAGCGCAAGAACCACTTGCGCGCGCTCAACAAGCTCACCGAGATGGTCGACGGTCACCGGCGTTTCATCGAGGATCCGCCGTTGCTCGTCCGCCTCGACCGCACGGAGCACGGGATCGACGACGTGATGGCGGTCATCGACGGCTATCGGGCTTCACTGCCCGACGAGCGGCGCGCGCTGTTCGATCGCTTCGAGCTCGTCGACGTCGCCCGCAAGGTCGTCGGCGTGGGAAGCGTCGGCACGCGGTGCTGGGTGAGCTTGTTCGAGGGACCCGACCATCCGGGAGGAGACCCGCTGTTCCTGCAGGTGAAGCAGGCGGGGGCGTCGGTGCTCGA
>DATMUX010000124.1:0-2186 GCA_035563695.1 Acidimicrobiia bacterium | reverse complement strand
CGCCGCCGGTGACGATCGCGACCTTCCCCGCGAGCAGCCCGCTCACGACCCCGCCGCGGCGAGCTCGAGCGCGCGCCGGCGCTCGTCGAGCGGGATGCCGGGGAAATGCACGATGTGCGGCGCCGGCGACCGGTCGTCGGGGATGCTGTTCCACGCGCGGTCGATGAAACCGACACGCGCCCGCCACAGTGACGGGACGATCGCCGCGCTGCGATGTGCTCCGCGAAATCCGAGCACGTGGTTGACGGCCGCGTTGTCCCACCAACGATGGTGCACGAAACGTCGCTGTACCCAGACGTGCTCGAGGAAGCGCTCGGTGACCCGGCCGCCGCGCAGGGCCATCACACCCGTATTGGGGATACGCCCGCGGGGCGTGCGGTGCGCGACCAGGTGTGCGAACGCGCGCGGGCGCAGCGCCCCCGCGATGTCGGGCGCCCCGTCGAGCACCAGGGCGTCGGCGTCGACCCAGACGACGAGGTCGTGCTCGGGTACGAGCGCGTGGAGCAGCACCACCTTGTCCCATGCCGGCGGCCGGGAGCGGTCGAGGCGCTCGTGCACGACGACCGTCTCGTAGCCGTGGGCGCGGGCGTAGCGTTCGAGCGCGGGCCCCGTGATCGCGAAGAGGTCGAGATGGGGGCCGTACGCCGTCGTGCAGAGCACGCGCCGCGCGGCGGTCATGCGTTCGACCCGCGCCGCTCTCGAGTGCGGCCGCGCACGTAGTCGAGCATCTGGTGCTCGAACGCCGGATCGCGCAGGGCCGTGCTGAGACGATCGGTGAGATCACTGTGGTAGTGCACGGCGACGACCGGCAGCTCGAGTGGATCGCAACGGTCGGTGAGCCGGAGCAGGAGGTCCCAGTCGGTGAAGTGACTGATGTCCGGGTCGAACCGTACCGCGTCCGGCCGGTGCGCGATCGTGTTCTGGTCGACGAGGTTCGACTGCAGCATCGCCTCGCGGTCCCATGCGAGGAACTGCACGAACGGCATCGACCGGCCGGTCAGGCCGCGATGGCGAACATCGTCGTCGACGACCCGCGCGCCGTAGCAGACCTGCGTGTCGGGATACTCGGTGAAGGCCCACGCGAGCGAGCGCAACCAATCGTGATCGAAGCGATTGTCGTCGTCGAGGTAGGCGACGACGTCGCCCGCGAGCTCGTCGAGCGCGTGGTTGCGCGCGCTCGACGAACCCTGCGGCTCCTCGAAGTGGAACACCCGGATGCGTGCGTCGTTCTCGGCCAGCTTGACGAGTCGCGCCCATGTGTCGTCGGTCGACGCGTCGTCGACGATCAACAGCTCCCAGTTGGTGTAGGTCTGGCGGCGCACGGAGTCGACGGCGCGCTCGAGGAGATCAGCCCGGTCGCGCGTCGGCATCACGACCGATACGAGCAGCGACTCGGGAACGTCGAGCTGTCGCAGCCACGCGGTGACCTGGGTGATCGATGCCACCCGCTCGAGCGAGCCGACGCGATCGCGCAACGCCTCGAGCTCGCCGTGCACCGCGTCGAGCCGGAGGTGATCGCTGTGGAGCGCGCCGGCCAGGCCGACGGCGTGTTCCTCGTTCCAGCGCCCGGCCCCGACGTCGAAGGCCCGCCGCCGGTACGCCCGCGTCCCCGGGGTGCGCCGGGGGTGCTCGTGCAGCAAGGGCCGCGGGAGCCGCGGCGTCGGCCGCGCGACCCGGCCCGATCGCGGGACGAGATCGGCGCGCACGACCCCGTCGACGTCCGCGGCGTCGACCGCGAGCGACGCGGCGAGGGTCGGCGCGATGTCGACGACCGAGATCGCCTCCGCGCGCCGGCCGGGACGGACACCTTCGCCCTGCACGAGCAGCAGGCCGCCCCGATGATGATCGCCGGTGCGCCACTGGCCGTAGGGCGCGGTCACGACGCCGGTCGCGGGCGACCAGACCGTGTCGATCGGCGCATCGCGGTTCCACTCGACGATGAGATCGCCCATCGGGTCGCCGGGGACGCGTTCGTAGTGCTCGTCGGTGAAGAGCACCCGCGCGACGGCCGGTTGCGCGGTCTCCGTGTTCACGAGCTCGAGCAGCCGCTCGGCCAGCCACAGCATCACCTCGCGGGCGCGGCCTGCGGCGATCTTGCCGTGCGGCTCGCGGTCCTCGATGTTGAGCCGCACCGAACCCGAGACGGAGTCGTTCGGCTGCATCCACCATCGCCGCCGGCCGATCCA
>DATMUX010000123.1:0-2225 GCA_035563695.1 Acidimicrobiia bacterium | reverse complement strand
GTCGTGGGAGGGTGTGGCCGAGGCGCCGGTAGCATGGGACCCTCCATGGAGGAACAGTCGCGCACCGTCGCCCTGATCGGGCCGGGCCGGGCGGGGACGACGATCGCGCTCGGGCTCCTCGACTTGGGTTGGGAGGTCGTGGGCGTCGCCGGACGCGCGCCCGACGCGGCCTCGACCGGCGCGGCGGCCGCCTGCCTCGCGTCGCACCCCGCGCTGGTCTCCGAGGTCGCGCGCGGCGCGGCACTCGTCGTCGTGGCGACTCCCGACCGTGCGATCGAGCAGGTCGTGCTCGCGGCCGAGCCCGCGATCGAGCCGGGCGCGCTCGTGGTGCACCTCGCCGGCTCGCGTGGCCTCGACGTGTTCGACGCGCTCCTCGCACGGCGTTCTGGCGTGCGGGTCGGTGCGCTGCACCCGCTGCAATCGCTGCCGTCGACCGCGGTGGGCCTCGAGCGGTTGCAGGGGGCGTGGGCCGCGGTCGCGGGCGACCCCGAGGTCGCCGAGCTCGCGCGCGCGCTCGGCATGCATCCGTTCCCGCTGGCCGAAATCGATCGCGTGCGCTATCACACGGCTGCGGTCGTCGCGTCCAACCATCTCGTCGCGCTGCTGGGCCAGGTGGAACGGCTCGCCGAGAGCTGCAACGTTCCGTTCGAGGCGTTCGCGCCGCTGGTGCTGGCGTCGGTCCACAACGCCTTCGCGCTCGGCCCGGCGCGGGCGCTGACCGGGCCCGTCGAGCGCGGCGACCTCACGACCGTCGAGCGGCATCTGCGCGAGCTCGACCCGGCCGAGCGCGACGCGTATCGCGCGCTCGCGCGCGAGGCGGCGCGTCTCACCGGCCGGCGCGACACCGGCCTCGACCGGCTGCTCGACGACCTGCGCCACAGCCCGGGCGCCGGCACGGACTCCGGCTGATCCTCCGGGGCGAGCGCGCGGCCTGGCCGGACGCGCGGGCCGCCCGCTACCATCGCAGGTTGTCACTGACCCGCCAGTCCGGACCCGCGGAGGCCGGAACCGAGCGAGGCCGAGATGCTGCAGCTGGAGACGATCGCCGACGTGCGCGCCGTGTGCGATCGCGCGCGTGCCGACGGCCGGCGCGTCGGGCTCGTCCCGACGATGGGCGGCCTGCACGAGGGCCATCGTTCGCTGATGCGGGCGGCGCGGGCACGCGGCGACTTCGTCGTCGTCTCCATCTTCGTCAACCCCCTGCAATTCGGCGCGGGCGAGGACCTCGACCGGTACCCGCGTGATCTCGACGACGACGTGGCGCAGTGCGAGGCGGAACACGTCGACGTGGTGTTCGCGCCCGGCGCGGCCGAGATGTACCCGAAGGGCGCGCCCCTCACGACGGTCCACGTCGCCCGGCTCACCGGCGGCCTGTGCGGCGCGGCCCGGCCGACGCACTTCGACGGCGTCACCACCGTCGTCGCCAAGCTGTTCTCGATCGTCGGCCCGTGCGCCGCGTTCTTCGGGCGCAAGGACGCCCAGCAGCTCGCCGTGATCGAGCGCATGGTTGCCGATCTCGACATGCCGGTCGAGGTCGTCGGCTGCCCGTTGGTGCGCGAGGCCGACGGCCTTGCGCTGTCGAGCCGGAACGCGTACCTGACCGCTGACGAACGCCGGGCCGCTCCGGTGCTCGTGCGGGGACTCGAGGCGGCGGCGGAGCAGGCCGTGGCCGGGGAGCGCGATGCCGGGGCGCTCGTTGCGACCGTGCGGCGCGTCGTCGCCGCCGAGCCCGCGGTCGCGCTCGAGTACGTCGAAGCGCGCGACGCCTGCGAGCTGACGCCGGTCGACCGGCTCGACGGCGCCGCGCTGATCGCCCTGGCCGCGCGGGTCGGCTCGACCCGCCTCATCGACAACGTGACGCTCACGGTGCGCGGCACCGGCGTGCGCGTCGATCTCGGAGTGCGAATGGCGGAGCGAGGGAGCACGGCGTGCAACGCACCATGATGAAGTCGAAGATCCACCGCGCCAGCGTCACGGGCGCGAACGTCGATTACGTGGGCTCGATCACGCTCGACCGGGAGCTGATGGCGCTGGCCGACATTCGGGAGTTCGAACAGGTTGCCGTGCTCGACATCGACAACGGCGCGCGCTTCGAGACGTACGCGATGGAAGGCGGCCCGGGCGACGTGATTTTGAACGGCGCGGCGGCCCGGCTGGTGAAGCCCGGCGATCGTGTGATCGTGATCACCTACGGTCAGTACGACGAGGCGGAACTCGCATCGTTC
>DATMUX010000122.1:0-4373 GCA_035563695.1 Acidimicrobiia bacterium | reverse complement strand
ACTTCCGCCGTGCGCTGCGGATCGTGCCAGTAGCCGCGCATCACCGCACCCGACCGGCACCGCACGCGGCCGACCTCGCCGGTCGGGCAGGCCCCGCCGTCGTCGCCGACGATCTCGAGCTCGACGTTGGCCCGCGCGCGGCCGACCGTGCGCGCGATCACTTCCGGCGAGTCGCCCGGGACGGTCCCCGTCGTGATCGCCGCCTCGGTGCTCGTGTAGCCGATCACCACCGGACACCCGAGCTTGCCCTCCATCTCGCGCACGAGCTCGGGCGGAACCGTGGCGGCGCCGGTCCCGGAGATGCGCAGGGCCGACAGGTCGGTACGCGCGAACTCGGAATGGTCGAGCATCAGCCGCCACTGCGTCGGCACACCCTGGCCGACGGTAACGCGCTCGCGCGCCATGAGCATCAACGCCTCGGACGCGTTCCAAGGGGTCGACGTGATGACGGTCGTAATGACTTTGTCGATCTCCTCCCACAACCGCGACATGTACGCGACGTGCGCGAACGGAAGCGGTGCGAGCCGTACGTCGAAGCGTTCGCCGAGTGCGCCCGCGCCGATCGCGACAGCCTGCAGGTTGCGGTGGTCGAACACCGCGCCCTTCGGCATGCCGGTCGTCCCGCTCGTCCACACGATCGCCACCGGGTCGTCGGGCTCGGGGGACGCGACGATCGACGGAGCGTCGGAGGTATAGGCCGACCGCACGTCGCCCAGATCGTCGGGGCGCACGACGACGCGCGCGTCGGTGCGGTCGAGAATGCTCGCGATTTCCGAAGGGCCCAAACGGGGGTTGATGCCCGTGGTGATGGCGCGCAGGCGCATCGCGGCCTGGTAGCACACGGCGTACTCGATCGACGACGGGACGAGCAGCCCGACGACGTCGCCCCGCCCGACGCCACGTTCCGTGAGCCACGCCGCGACCCCGTCGGCGGCGCGGTCCCACTGCGCGAACGTGAGCCGCCGGTCGGCCTCGACGTACGCGTCGCGGTCCGGATGCTCGGCGGCCATGGTCCGGAGCAGCTCGACGGTCGTTCGGAACGCGGGCACGGGTGCCAACGTATCGGGCCGGCCGACGGCTAACTTCTCCGCCCGATGCCCCCGTCCAAACAGGTGCGCTCGCGGCAGAACCGCCAGAAGGAACGGATCGTCGTCTCCCGCGCCCAGAACCGACGCCGCCAGCGCCGCCGTCGCATCATCGGCATCATCGCCGCCGCCCTGGTGTTCGGCGGGCTCGTCGCCCTCGTCCTGGCGGTGCAGCCGTCGAGCAACAAGGTGTCCGTGACGCAGCCCACCACCGTGCCGCCCACGACCGCCAAACCGTTGGTCTCGGTCAAGGGCAAACCGTGCGTCGGGTTGAAGGATCAGCTGCCCAAGCCGTTCACCTCGATGCCGATCACGACCGGGCCGCCGCCGCCCACGCTCGTCGTCAAGGACTTGAAGACGGGCACCGGCGCCGTCGTCAAGAAGACCGACACGATCACCGCCGACTACGTCGGCGTTGCGTGCTCGACCGGCACGATCTTCGACGACTCCTCGCTGCACGGCGGCCCGCAGACGTTTCCCCTCACCGGCGTGATCCCGGGCTGGACGCAAGGCGTTCCGGGCGTGAAGGTCGGCGGCGTGCGCATGCTCGGCATCCCCGCGGCGCTCGCCTACGGTTCGAGCGGCCGCCAGCCCTCGATCGCACCCGACGAAGCGCTGTGGTTCCTCCTCGCCCCGACGAAGATCGGCTGACGCCGATCAGTGGAACGCGGCCGCGTAGAACTCGTGCAGCCTCTCGACGTCGAGATCGATGTCGTAACGACCGTGCTCGTGATGGATCTCGAGGCTCGGACAGAACCAGTCGCGACCGGCGACGAAGAAGTGGGGTGAGCCCTTCACGCCGCGCGCTTTGCCCCGCTCCCAATCGGTCCGCACCGCGGCCTCGGCCGCCCGGTCGTCGAGTGGCGTGATCCCGAACCGGCAACCGATCGCGTGCACCACTTCGGGATCGGCGACGTCGCGGCCTTCTTCGAACAGGGCGTCGCGCACCGCGAAGCTCACGGCCTCGCCGATCGCGTCGTTGACGAGATAAGCGGCGGCCGCGAGCCCGAACGCCGGGAGCGAGGTGCTCGGAAACGCGTCCCGGTCGAAGCCGGCGAACAGCTCGGGCGCGATCTGCGCGCGCAGGCCGTCGATCTCGCGCGCGACGACCTCGGCCGCCAGAGGGGCGCCGTTGATCAACTCGAGCGGCCAGGCGCGCACGCGCACCGCCGTGTGACTGTCGCGCGCCTCGCGGGCTTGCCGCAGACGCCGGAGGCCGACGTGCGTGAACGGGCACACGATGTCGGCGTACACCTCGATGCGGGTCACGTTCGCCTCACGTGAAGATGATCTGTCCGCCGGCGGCCCTCTCGTAGAACTCCCCGACGGTGATGATGTCCTGGACCTGCTCGATGAAGTCGTCCTTGTCGAGGCCGAAGAGATCGACGGACGCCTTGCACGCGTAGAGGCCGGCGCCGGAGTCGGCGATCATCTCGATGAACTCCGGGATGCTCGGGATGTCGAGCTTGTCCATCTTGGTGGCCATGTAGTGCGTCATCACGCTGGAGACGCCGGGGAACCCGCCGAGCCAGGTGGCCATGTGCAGGCCGGGATTCCCGACGGTCGCCAGCTTGATGTGCTCGTGACGGACCTTGTGGATCGCGTCGAGCCCGAAGAACGTGAAGAACAGATTCGCCTCGATGCCTTCGGCGCGCGCGCCGTTCGCCATGATCAGACCCGGATAGATGCCTTCGAGGGCTCCCTTGCTGATGATGATCGAGACCTTCTCGATTGGCTCATTGCCCATGTCATGCTCCTCGCTGATGACCATTGGACTCGCAGCGACCTACGAGGTCGCTCGTCGTCCAATGGACGGGTGTGCGCCGTCGTCTCAGATGCACCCGCGGGGCTTGGGGATCCCGGCGATCTTCGCCGCGACCTTGGCCGGCCCCTTCGGGAAGAGCTCGTAGAGCTCCTTGACCGGCACGCCCGAGGTCTTGCCGAGCACGCGGACCGTCGGACCGGTGCCCTTCTCCTGGTACTCCTTGCGCATGAAGCGGATCACCTGCCAGTGGCGGTCGGTGAGCGGCTCGATACCTTCGGCCCGAGCCAGATCGGACGCCATGTCCTCGCTCCACTGCTCGGGGTGCTCGAAGAACCCTTCGTCGTTCACGTCGACGTCGTGACCGGCGATCGTCGTCGTCGTCATGACCCTGCTCCTTCCTTCTTTCCGGCATGCGGCATCGCGGGGCCGATCCCCGGAACGTCGCGACCGGGCAACAGCGCGTGCCAGTAGAACCACTGGAACATCAGCTTCCCGAGGTGATTGAGGCGCGACTCCTCGAGCAGCGGCAAACCGATCCGGCCCGGGAAGCGGCCCGGCAACGGCTCGGTGTCGTAGTTGAAGTCGATCAGCAACGCCTTGCCGAACCCCGTCTCGATGAAGCAGTTCGCGTGCCCGTCGTACGACGCGTCGAGTGGCTCACCGGCGAGGAAGCGGCGCACGTTCTCCACGAGCACCTCGCCCTCGAAGTGCGTCACCGAGCCCGCCTTCGACACCGGTAGCGACGTCGCGTCGCCGATCGCGAACACGTTGGGCTTGGCTTTCGCCTGCAGCGTGTGTTCGTCGGCGGGCACGAAGTCCAACTCGTCGCCGAGCCCGGCGGACCGGCCCACGTATTCCGCGCCTCCGTGCAGCGGCACGACGACACCGAGATCGAACGGGACCTCCCGACCGTCGTACGAGACCAACCGTCCGTCGGCGCCGTCGACCTCGCCCGTGTTGAACTCGGTGACGAGCTCGACACCCTTCTCGTCGAGCAACCCGGCGAGCGTCCTGGAAGCGGTCGGCTTCGTGAACGCACCGTCGAGAGGCGTGACATAGGTCAGGTGCACGCGATCGCGAATACCGCGTTCTCGGAAGTACCAGTCGGCGAGGAAGCAGAACTCCAGCGGCGCAACGGGACACTTGATCGGCATGTCGACGAGATTCACGACGATCCGGCCGCCGTCGAACGTCGCGAGGCGACCCTCCAGCGCCGCCGCGCCCGGCAGGTCGTAGAACGTGAACACGCGCTCCATCCAGCCCGCACCGGTCAGGCCTTCGGTCTCGTCCGGCAGCAGTCGTGCGCCCGTCGCGACGATCAACACGTCGTAATCCAGCGCGTCGCCGTTCGCGAGGTGCACGACATCATGGTCGATCTCCACGAGGTCGATCGCCGATTGCACGTAGTGAACCCCGTCGTGCAGCTGCTGCGCACGGGGCCGCACGATCTCTTCGGGGTGCGCGAGCCCGAACGGGACGAACAGCAATCCGGGCTGGTAGACGTGCGCTGCGTCCTGGTCGAC
>DATMUX010000121.1:0-2042 GCA_035563695.1 Acidimicrobiia bacterium | reverse complement strand
GAGCTGATGGAGCGCGACGACCTCGCCCGGGCGGTGTTCTTCGGCACCGAGGGCGGCTAGATGGCCGTCGCCCGCCTCGGCAGCCGCCTGAGCTCCCAAACCCGCACGTTCATCGTTCTCGTCGTCGTCGTCGGGCTGATGCTGCTCGCGTTCGACTGGACGCCGAACCTGTTGTTCATCGGCCTCGTCCAGGGACTGATCGTGTCGGTGCTGGCGATGGGCATCGTGCTCGTGTACCGGTCGAGCCGCATCATCAACTTCGCGATCGGCGACCTCGGCGTCCCGGCGGCGGCGATCCTGGGCGTGCTGGTCGCGAAGGGAAACTGGCCGTACTGGCCCGCGTTGATCTTCTCACTGCTCGTCGGAACCGCGTCGGGAACGGTGGTCGAGCTCGCCGTGATCCGGCGCCTGTTCAAGGCGCCGCGCGTCATCGTCCTCGTGGCGACGATCGGCGTTGCCGAATTCGCGCGTGCGGTCGCGCTCGTTCCCGCACTCGGGTTCCAGAACGGCGAGCTGCAGGCCTCCTACCCAACACCGATGAGCAGCAGCTGGCACCTCGGCAGCGTCACGATCCAGGGCTCGCAGCTCCTCGTGCTGATCGTCGTCCCGTTGATCACGGTGGTTCTGTGGTGGTTGCTCGGACACACCGCGTTCGGCGAGTCGGTGCGCGCCTCGGCCACGAACGCCGACCTCGCCCGGTTGACCGGCATCAGTCCCAAGATGATGTCGACCGCGATCTGGACGATCACCGGGTTCCTTTCGGCCGTGGCGGTGATCCTCTACGCAACGACGACGACGGGCTCGGCCCAGCTCGTCGCGATCGGTCCCGAGACGCTGCTGCTCGGGCTCACAGCCGCGCTCATCGGCGAGATGACGTCGTTCCCGCTGGCCGTCGCGGGCGCGATCAGCGTCGGTTTGCTCTACCAGATCCTCTTCTACAACTACACGAACACGCAGGGGCTCGTGCAGTTCGTGCTGTTCCTGGTCGTGCTCGTGCTCGTCGCGCGCATGCGGCGGGCCGACGAGACGGGCGGCGAGAGCTTCTCGTTCGCGCCGCGCGTGCCGCCGATACCGGAACGGCTCCGCCGGATCTGGTGGGTGCGCCGCATGCCGCAGATGATCGCGTGCGCGGCCGTGATCGCGGCGGTCGCGATTCCGTACATCATCCGCCAGTCGGAACACCACGAGACCTACGCCATCATCCTCGCGACCGCGGTCGCGGCCATATCGGTTACGGTGCTCACGGGCTGGGCCGGGCAGCTGTCGCTCGGTCAGGCGGCCTTCGCGGGCATCGGCGGACTGACCGCGGCGGCGCTCGTGCGCGGCTTGACGATCAACATCGGCTGGCACGCACAACGTCTCGCGAAGGGATCACTGCGCCCGATCGAGCTGTGGTGTGCGCTCGCGCTCCTGATCGTCGCCGCCACGCTGTTCGGCGTCGCGCTCGGGCGCACCAATACGCGCCGGCTACGTCTCTGGTCGCTCGCAGGAGCGGGCGGCGCGATTGCAGGCACCGCGGTCCTGCTCGTGCGCAGCGTCGACCGGACCGAGACGCTGCACCCGATGCCCTTCGGCGTGTCGATCTTCCTCGGCGCGGTCGGCGCGTGCATCGTCGCGGTTGCAGTCGGCATCGGTGCGCTGCGCGTGAAGGGACTGCTCCTCGCGATCAGCACACTCGCGTTCGCGATCGCGGCCGAGGAGTACATCTTCCCGCGCCCGTTCTTCGTCCAGACCGAGGGCTCCCCCAACGTCGAGCTCCCGCGCGGCAAGTTCGGACCGTTCGACCTCACCGTCCACAACCGGGCCTACTACCTGTTCACGCTCGCCGTGCTGATCGTCGTGCTGGTGCTCGTCGGGCACCTGCGCCGCACCGGCATCGGCCGCATGATCATCGGCGTGCGTGAGAACGAGCCGGCCGCGGCCGCGCTGACCGTTTCGCCGACCCGAGCCAAGTTGACGGCGTTCGCCATGGGTGGGTTCCTGGCCGGGCTGGGCGGCGCGTTGCTCGGCGCAACGGTGGTCGTCATCGGATACGGCGAGCG
>DATMUX010000120.1:0-2718 GCA_035563695.1 Acidimicrobiia bacterium | reverse complement strand
CCCCGTCACCGAGCTCATCACCGAGATCGACCGGCGCGACGATGCGTTCTCGGACTTCGAGATCGACGTGATACCGCTCGACGTCGGCGGCGACTTCGCGGGCGCGGAGTGGCGGGTCACGATGACCCACACCGGAAAGCTGGTTGTCCGTGACGGCGCCGTCATCGACCCGACCGGGCTGCGCGTCCACTTGAACGGCGTCACCATCGCCGAGTTCCGCGACGACCGGATCTGTTCACTACGCCAGTACTGGGACGAGCTGACCGTCTTCGAACAGCTCGGGCTCCTCGACGGTGGCGGGCGGGCCTAGCGCCAGGTGAGCGTCAAGTCCTTCACGTGGCGGAGCCCGGGCGGGTATTCGAGCTGCTCGTGTCCGGGCTTCAGGCGATAGTCGGGTATGCGGCGGTGCCACTCCCGGAGCGTGATCCGCAGCTCGCGCCGCGCGAGATGTGACCCGAGGCAGCGATGGACGCCGCCGCCGAACGCGATGTGCGGGTTGTTCTCACGGTCGAAACGGACGTCGAGCGGATCGTCGAACGTGTCTGGATCGACGTTCGCGGCGCCGTAGTTCGGCAGGACCGACGTTCCTTCGGCGATGTGCACGCCGCCGGGCAGGTCGACGGGACAGGTCGCGACCCGCGGGACACCGCTCGGCACCGGTGACTCCCACCGGAGCAGCTCCTCGACGGCCATCGGGATGATCGCCGGATCGTCGACGATCATGCGGCGGTGCTCGGGGTGCGTGGCGAGGAATGCGTACGAGCACGTGAGCGTGTCGCTGACGGTGTCGAGCCCGGCGATGAGGAACAGGAAGCAGATGTCGAGGATGTCGTCGCGCGACAGCTTCTCGCCGTCGATCTCGGCCGCGAGGAAGCGCGTGATGATGTCGCCGGCCGGTGACCGCCGGCGCTCGTCGATCAGGTTGCCGAAGTACTCGTAGATCTCCTGGCCGGCGGCCTGCATCACGGCATTGCGCGCGTCCATGTCGAGCATTGCTCTCGCGTCCCACTTCTCGGGATGGAGGATGCCGTCGCGCAGCCGGAGAAACATGCGCATCTCGTCCTCGGGGAGTCCCATCAGCCCGAGGAACACCGACGACGGGAACAGGTCGGCGAACTCCTCGCTGAAGTTGCACTCGCCGCGATCGATGAACGCGTCGATGAACCCGTTGACCCTCCGGGTGATGTCGGCTTCCTGCTCGTCCATGCGCTTCGGGGCGAACAGGGGGTCGAGCAGCTTGCGATACTTGGAATGCATCGGCGGGTCGACGTTCAAGGGGATCAAGGGCCGGACGTTGCCCAGGCCCAACTCCACACGCGACGAGAACAGCTCGTGGTGGCGCAAGAGGTAGTCGGTGTTCGCGCGCGAGAAGCTCACCGCGAGGCCGTCTATCGGCTGCGCGAACCCGCCGTGCGCGAGCAGCTCGGCGTAGGTCGGCTGGGGCGCGGACAGATCCAGCATCGCCGACATCGCGAGCTGCGCCTGCATGAGGTCGGACAGTTCCGCGTCCGTCTGGTCGCTCATCGGCGACACAGCGTACCGGGCCGGACTGTTCGCCCCGTCGATGACCGATCAGGGATGCTGCGGCGCGTACGCGACGGCCTTCACTCCGATGAGCGCATCGGGATAGAGCATCGGGGATCGCACGAACGACATCGCGGGGATGGTTCCGTGGAAGACGTGCTGCTGCAGCGCGTCGAGCAGGGCTCCGGCCGGGATGTCGACGGACGGGTGCACCCAGACCATCGCGTCGACGACGTTGCGCAGCTCGCAGCCGAAGTGTCGCAAGCGGCGGATCAGATGCTCTCCGACGAGCCGCAGCTGCTCCTCGAAGGTCGCCGCGAACACGGGCTCGCCCTCGACCAGCCGCTCGACGCCGGCGACGGTCGCGAACGTGAAGTCACCGGCCCGCACGCCGAGCGCAGCACCGAACGCACCGCCGAAGGGATCGTCGCGTTCGATACCGCTCTCCCCCGTCACGCGACAGAGCCTACGCAGCGTGCAGCGTCGCGACGCGCCGACGCGCCGTCCGATGTGCTTCGACGACGCCGAGCGGACGAGACATGTAGCCGGGCGTCACGGCATGTCCTCCGGCACCCCTGCCGGCACCGGTGCCCCCACCGGTGCGCGCACCGGTGCGCGCGTGCTTTTCGGTGGATGGGTCACCCGCGCGCGCTTCCGCGGAAGCGCGTCGGGAAGGTCGGCAACGCGCTTCGATCGAACCACCCGCCCGGATCGACCGTCATTCGCCGGCTTGGCTCGCCAACTTGCCGATCGGCGCCACCTCGTGCTGCCCGCGCCGGCACCACCAGACGGCCCGGCCGTCGTGCAGCACCGCGTGCAGGCCCGCATCATGCTTCCGGCACTCGGGCCAACACCGGTGATGACCATCGACGATGACGCCGCGGACGAACTCCTGCACGTCGGCTGCAACCTGGACGAGCACATTGGAGGGCTCGATGCTCCATACCGGGTCGGCGCAGCAGCCACCATCGACGGCGATTCTGACGGCGCCCGACTCCTCCCGCCGTACGCCGAGGCGCACGCATTCAGAACTCGTTCGGTCGAGGTCCGACTGCACGGCCGCGATCGCGCCGGCGGCAACGTCTGCCTGGTGAGCCTGAAACGCCTGGCGTACCTCCACGGCTGCCACCGGACCCTGGTGCTCGAAGAACACGGCAAGCCAGCGACGGCTCGCTGACTCGACTTCGCCGGGGT
>DATMUX010000119.1:0-3036 GCA_035563695.1 Acidimicrobiia bacterium | reverse complement strand
GGATCTCGGTCAATGACCGTGGTACGCGAGCCACTAGCCTGCGGCTCGTGCCCACGGATCCTTTCGTCCCGCCCGATCCGAACGCGCGGCCCCGCCAGCAACAGAACCTCCCGCCGGGCGTGGCGCTGCCGCCGGCGACGCGCTGGAGCGCCGACCGGCCGGGTGAGCTGCGCCCGGGGCGGCCCGAGGGCAAGTTTCGGTCAATGACCGGTGAGGTCGGCGCGCAGCAGGCCGTACTGGATCGAGTCGAGCAGCGCCTGCCACGACGCCTCGATGATGTTCTCGTTCACACCGATCGTCGTCCACGTGGCATCACCGTCGGTCGAGTCGATCAGCACGCGGGTGACCGCGCCGGTGCCCTTGTTGGTGTCGAGCACGCGCACCTTGTAGTCGGTCAGGTGCACGCGCTCGAGCGCGGGGAACTGGCCGTTCAGCGCGTTCCGCAACGCGCGGTCGAGCGCGTTCACGGGACCGTTCCCCTCGGCAGTGGCGATCACCCTCCGGCCGTCCACGTGCACCTTCACCGTGGCCTCGGTCGTGACCGTCGCGCCGGTCTTGTCGGTGAGCGTGTCGACGCCCGTCGTGTCGTCGGTGATCACACGGAACGACTCGACGCGGAACCAGCCCGGCTCCCAGCCGGTGGCGCGCCGCATCAGCAGCTCGAGGGATCCGTCCGCGACCTCGAAGTGGTAGCCCTCGTGCTCGAGTCGCTTGAGCGTCTCCACGACCTCCGCGAGCTGCGGGCCGTCGAGCTGCAACCCGAGCTCCTTGGCCTTCAGCCCGAGCGTCGACTTGCCCGCGAGCTCCGACACCACGAACCGCGTGCCGTTCCCGACGACTTCGGGATCGACGTGCTCGTACGCGTTCGGGCGCTTCGCGATGGCGCTCGTGTGCAGCCCGGCCTTGTGTGCGAACGCCGAGTGCCCGACGTACGCGGCCTGAGGGTTGAGCGGCATGTTGACCAGCTCGGCGATGTGGTGGGCGACGGGCGTGAGCCGTTCCAAGCGATCGGGCGGGATCGTCTCGTAGCCCATCTTCAGGCTGAGGTTCGGGATGATCGTCGTGAGGTTGCAGTTCCCGGTGCGTTCGCCGTACCCGTTGATCGTGCCCTGCACCTGCGTCGCCCCGCCGCGCACGCCTGCGAGCGCATTGGCGACGCCGGTGCCCGCGTCGTCGTGGAGGTGCACCGCGATCGTCACGTCGGCGCCGAAATAGCGGACGACGTCGCCGACGATCTGCTCGACCTCGTGGGGCAGCGCGCCGCCGTTGGTGTCGCACAGCACGAGGTGGCTCGCACCGTTGGTCGCGGCGGCCTCGAGCACCTGCAGCGCGAACTCGGAGTTGCGCTTGTATCCGTCGAAGAAGTGCTCCGCGTCGAACAGAACCTGCATGCCCGAGCGGCGCAGGAACTCGACGGAGTCGCCGACCATCGCCACGCCCTCGTCGAGCGTCGTGCCGAGTGCCTCGGTCACGTGGTAGTCCCAGCTCTTGCCGACGATGCACACCGTGCCGACGTTCGCCTCGACGAGGTGGCGCAGCGTGTCGTCGCTGTCGACCTTGCCTTTGACCCGACGGGTCGAACCGAACGCGACGAGCGTCGACGTCGACAGGCGCAGGTCGAGCGGCGCGCGCCGGAACAGCTCGTCGTCCTTGGGGTTGGCGCCGGGCCACCCGCCCTCGATGTAGGTGACACCCAGGTGGTCGAGCTGCTCCGCGATCCGCAGCTTGTCCTCGACGGTCAGCGAGATCCCCTCGAGCTGCGACCCGTCCCGCAACGTCGTGTCGTATATCTGGATCGACTTCATCGTCTGTCACTCCAACTTGCGTGAGCGAACCACCTATACGGTGGTTGAGTCACGCAAGTTCGCCGGCCTCGTGTTTCACTCATACGAGCTCGCACCACTCTTTGTACTTGTCGACCTGGCCGCGCACGGCTCGTCCGTACTCGGCGGCGATGACCTTCGTCATCGGCCCGGGGCACGCGATCGCGCGGTCGTCGACCGAGTTGACCGCGCTGACCTCGGCCGCGGTACCGCACACGAACATCTCCTCCGCCACGTAGAGATCACTGCGCGACAGGTGATCGACGACGACCTCGAAGCCGTGGTCGCGGGCGATCGTCATCACCGAGTCCTGCGTGATGCCGGGGAGCGCGCCCGCCGAGATCGGCGGCGTGATGAGGATGCCGCGCCGCGCCACGAAGATGTTCTCGCCCGTGCACTCCGACACCAAGCCGTCGGGGTTGAGCATGATCGCCTCGTCGTAGCCCGCTTTGAGCGCCTCGACCTTGGCGAGCGAGGAATTCACGTAGTTGCCCGTCGTCTTCGACAGCGGCGGCATCGTGTTGTGGTCGTGGCGCGTCCACGACGAGATCTTCATGCGGACGCCCTTCGACGCGGCGTCGTCGCCGAGGTACGCGCCCCACGGCCAGCACGCGATCGCGACGTCGACCTCGCACGGCAACGTGTTGAGCCCCATCTCGCCGTACCCGTAGTAGGCGATGGGCCGCACATAGCACGACGGCAGGCCCGTCGACCGCACGGTGTCCTTGGTCGCCTGCACGATCTCGTCGATGGAGTACGGGATCTCCATCATCATGATCTTGGCCGAGTTGAACAGCCGCTCGATGTGCTCGGTCAGGCGGAAGACGGCGGGGCCGCGCTCGGTCTCGTACGCGCGGATCCCCTCGAAGACACCCGTGCCGTAGTGCAACGTGTGCGTGAGGATGTGAATCTTCGCGTCCTCCCACGGAATGAGCTCTCCGTTGAACCAGATCTTCTCGGTGGGCGTGATCGGCATCGGTGGTCCTTCCCTCGCCTCAGAGCGCCGCGCAGATGGCGTCGCCGATCTGCGTGGTCGTGCCTTCTCTATCGTCGGTCTGCTCGACCGCTTTCTGGATTCGGACGGCGGCACCGGCCTCGCCCAGGAACTCGCACATCATGGCGGCCGAGATCACTGCGGCTCGCGGATCGGCCCGGCCCGTCCCGGCGATGTCGGGGGCCGAGCCGTGCACCGGCTCGAACAGCAGATCGGAAG
>DATMUX010000118.1:0-5612 GCA_035563695.1 Acidimicrobiia bacterium | reverse complement strand
GCCCGCCGCGATCACGAGCCAGCTACCGATCGCGCCGGGAACCTGGAAGCGGATCGCCCCCTCGATGACGGGCAGCACGAGCACCGCCCAGTCGGCCGAGTCGGCTCCGGTGCGGCCGGCCTGCATCCAGACGACGAGCAGCACGACTGCGGTGTCCGCCACGAGCTGGAGCGCGCCGAGGACCGTGCGGAGGTGAGCGTTGTTGCGCTGGGCGATGTACGAGACGATGTTGATCGACCAGAACGCCCCGACGAGCAGCACGGCGATGCCGGCGGGGATCGAGCTCGTCGTGACCAGGCGGGCGAGGATCAGCGCACCGGCGAGCCAGCGGACGCGACGCAGCGCGGCCTCGATCGAGACTGGCGTACCCCCGTCGGCGGCGTCCGCGCTCTGCGCGATCCGCTTCGGCCCCATGTCCTCCTCCGACGCACCCGCCCGGACGGCTGTGCTCTGACGGATGCCCGCCCCTCGGATGAATCATCGGCCGGTCCGGCCAGGGTGTTGAGCCCAGGGCCGGAACCCGGCGACCCTGACGGCATGCACGGCCGGGGGGAGCGGCGCGATCGTGAACGCGATGCCCGTACCCATCGCCATCGAGGACGCCGGCGACCCGCGCCTGGCCGACTACGCCGCGCTGCCCGATCCCGGCCGCCGCCGGCGGGTCGAGGTCGAGGGTGGATTCTTCATCGCCGAGTCACCGCACGTGGTCCGCCGCCTCCTGGCGTCGGGGCGGCGCGTGCGGTCGGTGCTCGTCACGCCCGAGCAACACGCGGCGCTCGCCCGCGTACTCGACGGCCTGACGGCGCCCGTGTACGTCGCACCGATCGCCGTGCTCCGCGGCATCGTCGGCTTCGACCTGCACCGGGGCGCGGTCGCGGCGGCCGATCGTTGGGAGCTCGACGAGCCCGCGGTGCTGCTGCGCGGCGCGCGGCGCGTCGCCGTGCTGCAGCGCGTGAACGACCACGAGAACCTCGGCGGCTTGTTCCGGAGCGCGGCCGCGCTCGGCATCGACGCCGTGCTGCTCGACGCGGAGTGCGCCGACCCTTGGTACCGGCGGTGCGTGCGCGTGTCGATCGGTACGGTCTGCACGCTGCCGTGGACTCGCATCGTGTCGCTCGACGACGTGCGGGCAGCGGGGTTCGCGCTGATCGCGCTCACCCCGTCGGCGGGCGCGAGCGCGCTCGACACCATGGCGTGGCCCGACCGCGCCGCGCTGTTGCTCGGTGCGGAGGGCCCGGGCCTGTCGCCGGACTGGCTTGCCGCGGCCGACGGGCGCGCGCGGATCCCGATGCACCGCGGGGTCGACTCCCTCAACGTCGCGACCGCCGCCGCGATCGCGTTCTGGGAGGCGTGCGTCAGGGGGCGCCCACCGGGACGTCACTCGTGAGCCGGCCACCCTCGAGCTCGACGCAGCGCGTCAACGCGACGTCGTCGAGGAGCGCGCGGTCGTGGGTGACGAGCAGCAGCGTCCCCGTGAACCCGGCCAGTGCCGATTCGAGTTGTTCGATCGCGGGGACGTCGAGGTGGTTCGTCGGCTCGTCGAGCACGAGGCAGTTGACACCCTTGGCCGACAGCAGCGCGAGCGACGCACGCGTTCGCTCCCCGGGTGAGAGGGAAGCCGCGGGCCGCACGACGTGCTCCGCCGCGAGCCCGAACTTCGCGAGGAGCGCCCGCGCGTCGCGGGCGAGCAATCCGCTCGCCGCGACGAATCGGTCGAGCAGCGGGTCGTCGCCGATGAACGTGGCGCGGGCCTGGTCGAGCTCGCCGACGACGACCGACGGTCCGAGATCGACGCGCCCGGCGTCGGGCGGCAGCCGGCCGAGCGCCGTCTGCAGCAACGTGGTCTTGCCGCTGCCGTTCGCACCGAGGATCGCGACCCGCTCGCCGTAGGCGATCTGCAGGTCGACCGGTCCGAGGGTGAAATCGCCGCGGCGCACGACGGCTCCGGTGAGGCGGGCGACGACCGCGCCGCTGCGGGGTGCGGTCGCGATCTCCATACGGAGGTCCCAGCCCTCCCACGGCTTGTCGACGGCACCGGCCTCGAGCCGTTCGAGTGCCTTGTCGGTGATCTTCGCCTTCGCCGCGACATGCTCGCTGCTGTTGCGGCGGAACTGACGGATGTGCTTGTCGGTCTCGCCGGATCGCTTCACCTTCGCCGCGCCCTGTACCGACCACTGCCGCTGCCGGCGCGCCCGGTCCGCGAGCTGACGGTGTTGGGTGCGGTACGTCTCGTAGGCCTCTTCGGCGTGGCGGCGGACCGTGGCCCGCTCGTCGAGATACGCCTGCCAGCCGCCGGAGAACTCGGTCGCCGTGTGGGTGTGCTCGTCGAGCTCGAGGACGCTCGTGATGGTGCCGTCGAGGAATGCGCGGTCGTGCGAGACGATCACCGCGCCGCCGGTCAGCTCGTCATGCAGGAACCGCTCGAGCCGGTCGAGCCCGGCGAAGTCGAGGTCGTTCGTCGGCTCGTCGAGCAGGAACACGTCGAAGCGCGCGAGCAGGATCGCGGCGAGGCTCGCGCGCGCGGCCTGACCGCCCGACAGTGCACCCATATCGACGTCGAGAAGGCGCGCGGGCAGACCGAGGTCGTCGCACACCGCGCCCGCGCGCGCGTCGAGGTCGGGGGCACCGAGCGCCAGGTACCGGTCGAGGGTGCTCGCGTACGCGTCGCCGGCGGCGCCGGTGCCCTCCGCGAGCGCGCGAGATGCCGTATCGAGCGCACGCTCGGCGTCGGCGACGCCCGTGCGCCGGGCCAGGTACGCGCGCACCGTCTCGCCCGCCCGCCGCTCCGTCTCTTGCGGGAGATACCCGACGGCGGCGTCGGGCGGAGCCGTCGTCACGGTGCCGGCGTCGGGGTCGTCGAGGCCGGCGAGGATCCGCAACAGCGTCGACTTGCCGGTGCCGTTCGGGGCGACGACCCCGATCCGGTCGTGCGGACCGACCGTGCACGACACGCGGTCGAGCACGATCCGCGGGCCGAACGACTTGGTGATGTCACGGGCAACGAGAGACGACAAGGACACGGCGGCACCTGCGGGCGAGTCGGTGGACGGTGGCTCGTGGAGGGCCGGGTCGCTACATCACGGTCGAGGATAGCCCCGCGCGCGACGATCGGAGTCGTGAATTCGGCGGCGGAGCTGGCGCGGTGCCCGTTCGAGGTCGAGCGGCCCGTGATGCTGCACCGGTGGGAGTCGCTGACGTTCCTGCACTGGTCGTTCGAGCCCGCGGTCGTGCAACGGCTCCTGCCCGCGAGCCTGACGGTCGAGACGATCGACGAGCGCGCGTGGGTCGGGCTGGTGCCGTTCTTCATGCGCGTATGGCTCCCGCTCCGGCGGGCCCGACCGGTGCCGTGGCTCACCGAGTTCTGCGAAACGAACGTGCGCACGTACGTGCGCGACGGCGCCGGCCGGTCCGGCATCTGGTTCTTCTCGCTCGACGCGGCACGCGCCGGCGCCGTGGTGACGGCCCGGTCGACGTACCGGCTCCCGTACTTCTGGTCGAAGATGTCGCTGACACGCGCCGGGAACACGATCGAGTACTCGTGCGCGCGGCGCGGCCCCGGCTCGCGCGGCGCGAGCAGTCACCAGGTGATCGAGATCGGCGCGCCGTACGCGCCCGGCGAGCTCACGGCGTTCGATCACCTGCTGACGGCGCGCTGGATCCTGTTCAGCCGGGCCGGCGCGCGCCAGCGGTTCGCACGCGCCTGGCATGCACCGTGGCCGCTGCGGCGCGCAACGGCGCGGGTGTGCGACGACGAGCTGCTCCCCGCTGCCGGCCTGCCGGCTTCCTCTGATCCGCCGGTGGTGCACTTCTCGGAGGGTGTGGACGTACGCATCGGGCGTCCCGAGCGATGAGCGAGCCCGACCGGGACGCGCTCGTGCTCGACGACGGTGAGATCGTCGGCGCGCGCGTCGTCGACGCGCGCCACGCCGGTGCGTCGTTCGAGGGCGCCCGGCTCGTCGACGTGCAGCTGGTGCGCTGCGACCTTTCAGGGTGCGACTTCTCCGAGTCGACGTGGCAGCGAGTCACGTTGACCGATTGCCGATGCAGCGGCATCGAGCTACCGCAATCGGTCGTGCGTGTCGCGACGTTCGCCGACTGCAAGCTCGACGACGCCAACCTGCGGCTCGCCAGGCTGGCCGACGTGCACTTCACAGCCAGTGTGCTGGTGGCGGCCGAGCTGCAGGGCGCGCAGCTCGAACGCGTGACGTTCGACGGCAGCGATCTCCGCGGAACCGACCTGACGAACGTGCGCTGCTCGGAGGTCGACCTGCGTGGCGCCCGCCTCGACGGGCTCTCGGGCGTCGGCTCGCTGCGCGGCGCGACCGTGGCACCCGACCAGCTGATCGGTCTCGCTCCCGCGCTGGCGCACGCGCTCGGCCTGGTCGTCGCGGTCGACGAGTGACGCACGCGAAACGGCGGCGGCCCCTCCGCCGTGGAGGAGCCGCCGCCGGCGCGCGATGAGCTCAGGCGACCGGTACCGCCGTCTCGGTGATCTGCTCGACCGCGTAGTGAATCTGGCGTTCGTGGCTCACGAACCCGATGATCAGAGCGGCGAGCACGACCAACGCCCCCAGCAGGGAGGCGATGCCGACCCAGTACGCGATCGCACCGACCGTGGCCCAGCCCCAGACGTTGAGCAGCAGACCACGCAGCGTCTCACCCTTGAACAAGGTCGCGACCTGCCCCTGCAGCTTCTGGTTGTTGGGATCCTGCATGGCCGCCGCGCTCACTTGGGAATACGTCTTGCCGTTGGCGACGCCCTGCAGGTGGACGCGGATGAACTGATCGGCGTACGCCTTGGCCTTCGGCCCGTTGTCGACGGCCTGGCCCGCGTACTTCTGCAAGCCGGGGAATTCCTTCGGGTCGAGCGCCGGGCTGCCGGCGGGAGGGAACGAGATCTTCTGCGCGCTGAGTTGGGTGTGCACCATGTTGTCGGCGAAGTGCGATCCCCAGAGCAACAACCCGCCGCCGACCGTCAGAACCATGCACAGTACGGATCCGATGATCACGAGGGCGGGCACGGTCTTGAACCAGTTCCGCAATCTCATGAGATGCTCCTTGATACTGCCGGCGCTCCTTACGCCGACCGTTGTCACCATCGTGCGCTTCGCCCGGGTCGGGACGGCAGAGTCCAAGAGCGGGCCGTTCGCGGGTAAGGCCACCCGAAGTTGACGGGACCTTGGTCCGCGCGCGCCGGTGCGGCTCCGCGCGCTACAGCCGGGCGTTGCGCCGGCGGGCGAGACCGATGCCGGCGCCGATGAGCGTGAATCCGAGCAGGATGATCGCCCCGGCCTGCACCCCGGTCATCGCCAGCGACGTCGTCGGGCTCGTGGGCGACGTCGTCGGCGGGGTCGTGGTCGCCGATCCCGAGGGCTGCGTCGTCGACGACGACGAGATCTCACCCGCGGTCGTGACCGTGCCGGGCTTCGTCGTCGGGGTCGAGCTCGACGGTGACGTCGTCGGCGGCGTCGTGCTCGACGCCGTGCTGCTGCCCGGCGTGGTCGACGTCGACACGCTCGACGGTGGGGTCGTGGTCACCGAGCCCTCGGTCGTCGAGGTCGTGGACGAGCCCCCGGGCACCGTGGTCGTGGTCGTCGTCGTCGTGGTGGTGG
>DATMUX010000117.1:0-6243 GCA_035563695.1 Acidimicrobiia bacterium | reverse complement strand
GAGCCTCACCACGGCGGCCGGCGACATGCCCGCGGCGGCGTCGCAGATCGAGCGGGCCGGCATCGTCGCCGGGATGCCGGCGACGATCGTGGCATCGTCGCGGGGCAGCGTGCGCGTGCTGTGTACCCCGTGCCGCAACCGGTTGCGTGACGCTCGTTCGACGAGCGCTTCGGGCGACTTCGGCGGCGCGGTCAGCGCGTAGAGCGCGGTCGCGCTCCGGCCGTAGGCCAGGCCGTCGACCGAGAGGACGAGCGCGAGCAGCCGCTGTTGCCAGTCGGCGAGGGCCGCCGGCGCGACTCGATACACGTACGGCGTGACCTCTTCCCAAACGCCGCGATCGAGGTTGCGCGTGATCGTTCGGACCGCAACTCCGGCGGCCCGAGCCTGCGCGCGTGTGAATAGTGAGCGCTGACGCCGCGCGGACCTTTGCAATCGGGACCCGGACATGAGACCTCCCCGTGAAACGTGCAGGGAAGTCGGGAGCAGCATGCCGGTCGGGTGAGACAGTCTCACCCGTGGTCACGATTGTGGCCGTATGTGGCCAGAATCGTGACCACCGGGGAGTGAGGGGGTCGGGGCCGGGTCGGGCTTGGGTCAGGGGTGCTGGCTGCTGACCGACACGACCTCGCCGGTCATGTACGACGCGAGGTCGCTCGCCAGGAACATGATCACGTTGGCGACCTCCGACGGGTCGGCCGCCCGCCCGAACGCCTCCCGGGTCACGAGCTCGTCGAGCGTGTCCTCGCTCATCACCTTCGACAGGTTGGGATGCATCGCCAGCGACGGCGCGACGGCGTTCACGCGCACGCCGTGCGGCGCGGCCTCGATCGCGGCGCACCGGGTCAGCGCCATCACCCCGGCCTTCGCGGCGGCGTAGTGCGCCTGCCCCTCCTGCGCGCGCCATCCGAGCACCGACGCGTTGTTGACGATCGCGCCCGTTCCCCGCTCGTACATGTGCCGCAGCGCGGCGCGCGTCATGCGCATCGTGCCGTTCAGCGTCACGTCGAGCACCGCGAACCATTGGTCGTCGGTCATGACCGTCAGGAGCGCGGTGCCGCCGAGCCCGGCGTTGTTCACGAGCACGTCGAGCCCGCCGAGCTTCTCCGCGGCTTCGTCGATGCTGCGTTGCACGTCGGCTTCGCTCGTCACGCTCGCGACGATGCCGGGCACGCCGAGCGCGCCGGCCGTCTCGCGGAGCCGGCGTTCGTGCGCATCCGTGATCACGACGCGTGCACCTTCCTCGATACACCGTTTCGCCGTCGCCTGGCCGATGCCGCTGCCCGCGGCCGCGGTCACGAGCACGGACTTGCCTGCGAGAAGATCGGTCATCGCACTCCCTTGGGCAATCCCAGCGCCTGCTCACCGATCACGTTGCGCTGGATCTGGTTCGCGCCGCCGTAGATCGTGTCGGCGCGCGAGTAGAGGAACAGACGCGTCAGGCGGTCGTCGTCGCCGGCAAGGGCGGTGGCGCCCTGCACGTCGACCGCGAGCTCGCCGAGCCCCCGGTGGAACGTCGCCCACAGCAGCTTGTGAATCGAAGTCGCGGGATCGACGACACCGTGCTCCAGCATCGGCAGCGTACGCAGCGCGTGGAAGCGCATCACGCGCAGCGTGATCCACGCGCCGGCGAGCCGCTGGCGGACGACGGGATCGGACGCGGCGCCGTTGGTGCGCGCGATGTCGGTGATCGCGCGCAGCTCGTTCTCGAACGACAGCTGCTGTCCCAGGGTCGACGCACCGCGCTCGAAGGCGAGCGTGCCCATCGCGACGCGCCAGCCCCCGTTCACCTCGCCGACCACGTTCTCGGCGGCGGTGCGCGCGCCGTCGAAGAACGTCTCGTTGAACTCGCTGTGGCCCGTGATCTGCACGATCGGCCGGATATCGATGCGCCCGGGTTGGTCCATGGGTACGAGGAGGTAGGACAGGCCCTTGTGCTTCGGCGCCTCGCGGTCGGTGCGCGCCAGCACGAAGATCCACTGCGCCCAGTGCGCGAGCGACGTCCACACCTTCTGGCCGTGCAGCACCCATTCGTCGCCGTCGCGTTCGGCGCGAGTCTGCACGTTGGCGAGGTCGGAGCCGGCGTCGGGTTCGGAATAACCCTGGCACCAGATCTCGGTCCCGCGCAGGATGCCGGGCAGGAACCGGTGCTTCTGTACGTCGTTGCCGAAGTGCACGACGGTCGGCCCGAGCAGCCCTTCACCGATGATCCCGACGCGCCCCGGGCCGCCGGCGCGCGCGTACTCCTCGAAGAAGATCACCTGCTCGACCAGCGTGGCGCCCCGGCCGCCGTACTCGGCGGGCCAGCCCAGGCCGATCCAGCCGTCGCGTCCGAGCTCCTGCTCCCACGACCACCGCTCCTCGAACAGCTCGTGCTCGTCGCCGGGGCCGCCGCGGCCCCGCACGATCGCGAACCGGCCGTCGAGACGATCGGTGAGCCACGCGCGCGCGTCGGCGCGGAAACGCTCCTGGTCGGGTGTGAAACGCAGGTCCATCGGGAGACGTGGCACGCTATCAAGCATGAAACCGGAAGGAATCGCCGTCGTGACCGGTGCCAGCCGCGGGATCGGCCGGGCGGTCGCCGTCGAGCTCGCGGCGCGCGGCTTCGACACCATCGCCACGATGCGCGACCCGGGTGACGGCGCCGCGCTCACCGGGATACGCGTCGAGCGCCTCGACGTGACCGACCCCGCGACGATCTCGTTGCCCGACGGGCTGCGCGTCCTGGTGAACAACGCCGGCGTCGAGAGCGACAACCTGCCGCTCGAGCTGATGCCGTCCGAGATGTGGCGCAAGCTCTTCGAGACCAACGTGTTCGGCCTCGTCGAGGTCACCAAGCGCGCCGTACCGTTGCTGCGCGCGGCCGGCGGTGGGGTGATCTGCAACATCACGTCGTCGTCGGAGCTCGGACCCGTCCCGTTCCTCGGTGCGTACCGCGCGTCGAAGGCCGCCGTCACCGCGATCGGCGAGTCGCTGGCCGCGGAGGTCGCGCAGTTCGGTATCCGTGTGGTCGAGATCATGCCCGGTCCGATCGAGACCGAC
Source organism: Acidimicrobiia bacterium (assembly GCA_035563695.1). Classification (GTDB taxonomy): domain Bacteria; phylum Actinomycetota; class Acidimicrobiia; order IMCC26256; family PALSA-610; genus DATMUX01. The sequence goes on along the minus strand of DATMUX010000117.1, from coordinate 3,204 downwards.
ATGCTCGCCGCGTCCGACCGCCCGTCGGCCGCGATCGATCACGAGCTCTACCGCGCGCTCGCCGAGAAGATGTGGGTGAGCCGCCAGGGCGTCCGCGCCGCGTACACACCTGCGTCCGAGGCCGCGCGCCGCATCGTCGACGCCATCTGTGACGACGACGGTCCGCTGCGCTACGGCTGCGACGACATGAGCGAGGCGATGCTCGCGGGCTGGCGGACGACCGACAACGAGGAATGGCTGCGCGGCATGCTGCGTGCGATGTCGTGATCACCGGGCTCGCACACACCGCGCTCCACGTCACCGACGTCGACGCCGCCGTCGCGTGGTATCGCGATGTGCTCGGCCTGCACGTGCTGTCGCCGCCGTATCGCATGCAGGGCGACGCGATCGAGCGCGACATGGGCGAGCTCGTGCCGCCGCCCGTCGTGGTCAAGGCGGCCATCGTCGGTCTCGACGACGGGTCGGACCGGGTCATCGAGGTGATCGAGTACCCGTCGGTTGCGCCCGAAGCGCCGGCCGGGGCGGACGTGACGCGCCTCGGCTACACGCACGTCGGTCTCCTGTGCGACGACGTGGAGGCAACGCGCGCCGAGCTCGAGGGGCGCGGTGTGCGGTTCCTCGTGGCCGGCACCGCCGACGTTGCCGGAGTGCGCACGACGTGGTTCGAGGATCCGTGGCACAACGTGTTCATCCTCGTCGAGAAGGTGCGCCGCCCCGATCGCGCGTACTACCGGCAGTATCCGTGATCGCGACGCGTGCGCGTGCGCGTGCACCACGGTGAGTCGGGGTGCGCGATCTCGATCGCCTCGTCGAGCCATGATCGTTCGCCGGGTGACAGCACCGGTTCGACGTTCGCCCGGTCTAGATCGTCGATCGGGCGCGGGTCCTTCGCCTTCCAGAGCAGTTGCACCGCAGGCTGCACGCACGGGACTCCGCGCACCGGCAGTACCACGGCGCCGACCGGCCGGCGGATCCGCGCGTCGCGCCGGTAGATCCAGACGCCGTCGCTGACCGGTTCGAGATTCACCTGGAGCCGCCAGACCGGTTCTCCGTGCTCGCGCGCCCAGAGGTTGTGCTCGCCGGGACGAAGTTGGGCGCGGCGCGCGCCCGCGGCCGGCGTCAACGACCCGTCGCGCGCGACGAACCACTCGAGGCGATCGTCGACGGAATCGGCGAACGCAACCCAGTCGTCGCGCGCCACGCTGACGTCGATGTCGCCGTGCGGGCGCGTGACGCGCCCGAGGAAGTGGTCGACAGCGCAGCCGCCGGAGAGCCACCATCGTGCGGGGGTGGCCCGCAACAACGCGGCGACCGTGTCGACCGCGAACGGCTCCCACGGGCCGAGCGCGGTCACAGCGGGTATTCGAATTCGATCTCGTGGCGGATGGCGATGCCGTGGTTGCCCGTCTCGGGCAACTCGGGCTTGAGATCGCGCGACTTGGTCACGGCGTCCTGGTGGAAGCCGACCCACTCCCATCCGGCGCGTTGATAGAGCCGGATCGCGTCGGTGTTGTCGTTCGTGGTCACGAGCCACAAGCGGTGCCACCCGGACGCCTGTGCGAACTCCACGACGGCGTCGAGCAGCGCCGTGCCGGCGCCCGCGCCGCGATACGTCGTCACGAGTACGACGAGCTCGGCGTCGCCGTCGATCTCGTGCCAGAGCGCGCACCCGACCGGGCGGCCGTCGCTCTCGACGACGAAGCCGTCGAGCACCGACGCGTCCTCGTGGACACGCCCGCGCGACACGAGCCGCGTCGAAGCGAACGCTCCGACGATCGTCTCCGCGACCCAGGCCTGGTCGTCAGGCGTGACTCGGCGTACGAGCACGGTGCAACTTCACTCCACCGCGCCCGACGTTTGCAATGCCTCGACCTGCGATGCGTCGAGCCCGAGCATCTCGGAGAGCGCCCACGCGTTGTCCTGGCCGAGGGTGGGCCCGGCCGCGCTGTAGCCGCCCGGGCACTGTGCGAGGCGAAAACCATTGCGTTCGTACAGCCCCGGGCCCAGCACGGCGTGCGTGTGCGGCTCGAAATGGGCCCGATGGCGCAGCTGGGGGTCGTCGTTGAGGTCGCCGAAGTCCTGGACCGGCACGGCCTCGATGCCGGCGGCCTGCAGTTGGTCGGCGATGTCGGCGCGTGTTCGAGTGCGCGTCCACGCTTCGAGGTCGGGCCCCGAGATCGCGCGCAGCGCGGCCAGCTCGTCGTCGGTCCAGCACGCGATCGCGATCCAGCGGTCGCCGACGTCGCCCTCGGCCGCGCACGGGAACGCGCCGTGCAGCCGTGCGTCGCGGTGGTTGTTGCCGTCGCGGAGACGGAGATCGCCGTCGACCTCGAAGTCGAGCAACCACGGCGCGAGCGACCAGATGGCCGTCTCGACCTGGGACACGTCGAGGTAGACGCCCCGGCCGGTGCGCCGCCGGTAGTGCAGCCCCGCGGCGAGCGCGGCAGCCACGTAGCGCGGCGCGAGGGAGTCGGTGATCGTGCCGTACGGCCCGATCGGCTCGCGATCGGGCCAGCCGGTGAGCGCGTTGAACCCCGACAACGCCGAGCCCTGCCCGCCGAAGCCCGGGTAGTCCTTGTGCGGGCCGGTCTGACCGTTGAGGCACGTGCTGATCATGACGAGATCGGGCTTGATCTTGGCGAGGGTGTCGTAGTCGAGCCCGAAGCCGCGCATCGCCCGGGGCGCGTAGTTCTCGGCGACCGCGTCGGCCCATTCGACGACCAGGCGCTCGACGAGCGCGACCGACTCCGGGTGCTTGAGGTTGAGGGTCAGGTTGCGCTTGCCGACGTTGAGGCCGTCGTACATCGTCGAGCCTTCGAGGCCGTGCGGGTTGTCGGGCCCGAGCGCCATGGCGCGCAGGAAATCGGGGCGCGTGCGCGACTCGACGCGCAGGACCGTCGCGCCGTTCTCGACGAAGTAGCGCGTCGCGATCGGTCCGGCCGCCCCCGACCCGAATTCGAGGATCCGCAACCCGTCCCACGCCTTCGCACCCCGTTTTCCTCCCAACTGTCGGGAGGCGGATGGGCGGTATGCGCCCATGACGCTCCCGGCAGTTGGGAGGTTTTCGGGGCGGGCGGGGGCGGCTTCGCCGTCGGCCGACCGCACGACGACGAACGAACGGGGGAAGCGCTCGACATCGCCGACCGGCCCGAAGAAGTCGCGCGACGCGAGCTGCGCCGACTGGTAGATCTCGCGCGGCGAGTT
>DATMUX010000116.1:0-5143 GCA_035563695.1 Acidimicrobiia bacterium | reverse complement strand
CGGTCGCAACCAGTGCGACCCGGTGTCGATCACGACCCCGCCCCCTGCCGCGGCGCGGTCGAAGCGCCACGGGCGCGCCGCCGCGCCGCCGCCGTCACCGCCGTCACCGCCGTCACCGGAGTAGAACGCGTCGACCGCGGGGAAGAACGTGGCGGCCCGGGCGGTCACGACCTCGCCGATCGAGCCTCGCTGCAGCTCCCCGCGCACGACGTGCACCTCGGGCCAGTACTGCGCGTTCTCGGCGACCATGAAGACCGTGCCCGCCGAGGCGGCCTCGGCGAGCACACGGTCGCAGGCCTCGACGGTCGGGGCCAGCGGCTTCTCGAGCAGGACGTGCAGCCCGGCGCGCAGTGCCTCGGTGGCCAGCTCCTCGTGGAGATGGTGCGGCACCGCGATCAGCGCCGCGTCGAAACCGCCCGCGGCGACTGCCGCGTGCAGCGACGGGTAGGCCGGCGCGCCGCAGCGGTGCGCGATCCGCTCGGCCTGCGCTGCGGCGGGGTCGACCGCGGCGGTCACGGTGATCGGGAGCCCGGCGCGTTCGATCGCATCGAGGTGCCAATCGGCGATCGCGCCGCACCCGACGACGGCGATGCGGAGCTGCTCGCTCACGGATGCTCCACGGCGACGGGGAAGCGGTCGAAGTAGTAGCCGAACCGGGCGCGCACGCCGGCCGGATCGAGACCGAAGTCGCGCCGCAGATCGTACGCGATGGTGCCGTGCTTGCCGCGCGGGTTCTCCGCCATGAAGCCATCGAGGTGCGCGCGGGCGTCGGGCGTCATCTGCAGGCCGGCGTGCCGGTAGATGCGTTCGACCATCGCGACGTCGTCGGCCATGAACTCGTGGAACAGCACGTCGATGCGGCGGTCGGCGGGCAGCTGCGCGTGGTCGCGCACGCAGGCGCGCAGCAGCCGGTCGACGCGGTCGAACCAGTACTCGGCCAGCGCCTCGGGCTCGATCGAGTGCCGCCGCATCCGGTCGCCGTACGCGAGCATCGTGATCGCCGATTGGATCACCGACACGGGATCGCGATGCGTGATGGCGAACGTCGCGTCGGGGAACGTCGTGAGCAGCGCGGGGATCTGTTCGAGGTGCTGCGGCGATTTCAGGACCCAGCGACTCGGTCCCCGGAAGAACGTGAGCACCTGCAATACCTTCTTCAGGTACGCGTAGTGCGCGCGCTGGTCGAGACCGAGGTAGAAGTCGCGCCACGGCGGCACGCGCGCGAGCCATTCGAGCGTGTACGACGCGAAGTCGAGGTCTTCGAGCTCGATCTCCTCCTCGATCGCGCTCGGGTGCTGGTGGTGCATGGCCCGCAGCAGCGGCATCGTGCGCATCTGCGCCTCGTAGTCGCGCCGGCAGCGCGCGAAGCGCGGGTCGACGCCGTCGCGGCCCGGCCCGTCGCCCGGGCGGGGGCACGGCTCGAGGCTCTCCCAGTAGGGCAGCGACCGCAGCCGCGGGTCGGCCGCGACGAGGTTCACGAGGTGTGTCGTCCCGGAGCGGGGGAGCCCGAGCACGACGATCGGCGCCGGGAGCTCGATGTCGAGGATCTCGGGCCGGCGGGTGACGAGGTCCTCGACGAGCAACCGCGCGGTCAGCAGCCGAACGGTGCGCTGGTGGACGGCGAGGCGGCCGAGCGGACCGAGCCCGGTGTCGCGCTCGACCGCGTCGATCATCGCCCGCAGGCGCGGACGGAAGCGCGGGTCGCCGAAGTCGTCGCAGCCGGCGCGCGCCCGCGCCGCGGCGAGCAGCGCGTCCTCGTCGAAGTCGATGTCGAGCGTTGCGACGTAGTCGAGCGCCGCCCGCTGGTCCCCGTCGAGCCGCGGCGCGCGCAGGTCGTCGATGCGGATCACGTCGTTCACCGGGCGCGCTCCAACCGGTTCGTCGCGCTCCGGATCTCGCCTTCGAGCCAGCGGGTCAGCCAGAAGTTCGCTCGCCTGTGCTCGGCGAGGAGCTGCTCGTGCGCGCGCCGGTATGCGTCGAGCGCGGCCGCGTGTGCGGGATCGACGTCGAGCGCGAGCTCGCAGAGGCGCACGGCGGTCAGCGGGTCGGTCACCGCGATCGCCGCAGCCCGGGCCGCGACGGCTTCCGTCCCTCCCGCGAGCGCGACGATCTCCCGCGCGCCGTGCTCGGGTGCGGCACCGTAGAGATCGAGCGTCGAGTGCTGGTGGAACCAGCCGGCGTACGTCTCCCATATCGCGCGGACGCTCCAGTCGACGCGACCGTACGCCTCACCGAGATCGAGATGCTCGGGTACGCGAATGTCGCGCATGGCCTCCCACACGTCGCGACCGTCGTTCATCGCGGTGACCGTCGCGTCGTGCACGTACTGCACGGCGTCGCGAATGCGCTCACACTCGGCGCGCACCGTCGCCGCGCCCCGGACCGGGCCGTGGTGACCGAGCAGCAGCATCTCGGCATCGAGGTCGATCACCCGTTGTACCGAGTCGACGAACGCGGTGGCGCTGCGCAGCCGATCACCCCGTACGGTCACGAGGTTGGGGAAGTGCCCGAACAACGCCGAGAACATGTTGCCGACGAGCGCCACGCGGTCATCGGGCAGCCACACGACCAGCGAGTCGATCGTCTCGCCGCCGGGAACGCTCAACAGCTCGACGCGGCGCCCGCCGAGGACGACGTGATACGTGTCGGCGAAGGTGATGTCGGGCGCGGCCGCTTTCGGGTGGGGCGGGATCTCGACCGCGTCGCCGCGGGCATAGCCGGGTTGGCCCATGACGCCGGCGAAGAAGGGCAGCGAGCGGCGGATGCGCAGCCCGTGGATCCGCGCGTCGTCGGCCTGGCACGCGCCGATGTTCTCCTGGGCGATCAACTCGGTGGCCGACTCGCGGAAGGTGTCGACACCTCCGATGTGATCCGTGTGGCTCTGCGTGAGCACGATGAAGCGCGTCGGCGCGGTCGTCACCGCATCGAAGTTGTGCTTGTGCGCCTTGGCCTCGAACCACATGCCGGTGTTGACGACGATGCGACCCTCGCCCGTCGTGATCAGGTAGGCCGACGACATTCCCGGCGAACACCAAATGCCGCTCCCGACGTCGCGCGCGCCGTCCGGCGCCGCCGGGCCGACCGCGAAGAAGTCGGGCTGGCGGCGCGTGTAGTCGCTCGGCATCGGACGATGTTCGCCGCTCGGGGGCCTACGCTGCAAAGCATGGAGCTGCCCGAGGGTGCGGTGTCGTACGGCCGGAGGGTCTCGCAGCTCGCCGAAGAGCATCCTGACCACGTAGCGCTCGTGTTCGCGGCCGCCGACGGGCACGACGAGACGTTCACGAGCCGCGAGCTCGAGACGCGCGCCGTCGCCGCCGCGCGCGTGCTCGCGGCGGCGGGAGTCGACGAGCGCTCTCGCGTCGCGATCGCTCTGCCCAACTCGCCGGAGCACGTGATCGCCGCCCTCGGCGCGTGGAAGCTCGGAGCGTGTGTCGTGCCGGTGCGCGCCGATCTTCCGCAGTGGGAACGCGAGCGTGTGCTCGACGTCGCCGCGCCGCGCGTCGTCGTCGCCGACGAGCTCGGGGAACGGCCCGTAGTCCACAGGGAGGAGATCGCCGACGCGCCGCCGGATGCTGCGGGTACGGACCTGCCCGACCGCGTCCCCCAGCCGGCGATGGCGGTCACCAGCGGCGGCGCGACGGGTTCGCCCAAGCTCATCGTCACGCCCGCGCCCGGCGCCGCCGTTCCCGGCGCCGCGTTCGCGACGAGCGCGTCGGCGTTTCCGGGCGGTGCCGGGCACGTGAATCTCGTCCCCGGACCGCTGTATCACACGAACGGCTTCGCCATCTGCCACTCGGGTCTGTTCGAGGACCAGCGCGTCGTGTTGATGGAGTCGTTCGACGCGGCGCGCGTCGTCGACCTGGTGGAGCGCTGGCGGGTGACGCTCATGACGATGGCGCCGACGATGCTCTTGCGCGTCGCCCGCCTCCCGGGGATCGACGATCGCGACCTGTCGAGCATCCAGGGAATCATGCAGGGCGCGGCATCGTGCCCGCAGTGGTTGCTGCGACGCTGGATCGCGCTCGTCGGTGCCGAGCGCGTGTTCGTCGCCTACGGATCGACCGAGCGCGTCGGTCTGACGATGGTCCGCGGCGACGAATGGCTCGTGCACCCCGGCACGGTCGGCCGGGGCGTCGCCACCGAGATCCGAATCCTCGATCGCGACGGGCGTGATCTCGAGCGCGGCGAGGTCGGTGAGATCTTCCTGCGCTCCGAGGCGTCGCGCGTCGCGCCCACCTACGAGTACGTCGGCGCCGATCCCGCGCCGCGCACCGCCGACGGCTTCACGAGCATCGGTGACCTCGGCTGGCTCGATGCCGACGGTTACCTGTTCATCGCGGATCGTCGCGTCGACATGATCGTGACGGGCGGGGCCAACGTGTTCCCGGCCGAGGTCGAGGCCGCGGTGAGCGAGCTCGACGGCATCGGCGACGTCGCCGTCATCGGTGTGCCCGACGACGAGTGGGGGCGAAGGGTCGTGGCTCTGGTCGAGGCCGTCGCGGGCCGGGCCGCACCGTCGGTCGACGACCTCGACGCGCACTGCCGCGCCCGGCTCGCGCCCTACAAGGTGCCGCGCGAGTTCGTGATCGTCGAGCGCCTGCCGCGCACGCCGGCCGGCAAGCTCAATCGGGCGGCGCTGACCGAGGAGTTCGCGCGGCGCTGACCGTCAGGTGCCGCCGGCGGACAGCTCGATGGCGGTGTGGCCGGCCCAGGTCCATTCGGGGAAGGCGGTGTCGTCGCTGGCGAGGCTGTTCTTGAAGACGTTGAGTTTTTGGGGGGTGGTGGTGGTGACGGCGGGTTGGTGGGCGGGGGCGGTGGCGTGGATCTCGGTGTCGGAGATGACGGTGAAGTTGGCGCCGAGGCCGCCGATGCCGACGCTGGTGGTGCCGGTGAAGCCGGTGCCGGTGATGACGACGGTTTCGCCGCCGTCGTGGGTGGCGGAGCCTTTGGGGTCGTAGTCGGTGACGGTCGCGGGGTTGTTCATGTCGCCGGCGGGAGCGGCGGGTTCGGGTTGGGGTTGGGCGGCGGACAGCTCGATGGCGGTTTGACCGGCCCAGGTCCATTCGGGGAAGGCGGTGTCGTCGCTGGCGAGGCTGTTCTTGAAGACGTTGAGTTTTTGGGGGGTGGTGGTGGTGACGGCGGG
>DATMUX010000115.1:0-7692 GCA_035563695.1 Acidimicrobiia bacterium | reverse complement strand
TCACCGCTGCCGGCAGCCCGAGGATCGCCCACCACGAGAGCACGTCGCCGAAGAACACCATCGTGATCAGGAACGCCGCCGAGTACACCGCGCCGCGCAGCAGCGCCCAGGTGATCTCTCCCGTCGCGACGTCGCGCGGCGCCAGCGGCGTCGCCAGGACCGCGTCGTAGACGTGCTGATACTTCATCTTGACGAAGAAGTTGAAGGTCGTGTCGAGCAGCGAGCCGTTCATCGCGGCTACCGCGAGCAGGCCGGGTGCGACGAACTGCGAGTACGTGACGGTGACCCCGCCGACGTGGATGTCGCCGACGAGCTTGCCGACGCCGATCCCGATCGACAACAGGAACAGGATCGGCTCGGCCAGACCGGACAAGAAGATGTACCACATGCGGCGATACGCAAGGGTGTTGCGCTCGACGAGCCGCCACGGTCGCCGGCGCCAGCCGAGGAACGGTATGGCGCGTACCGGCGGCAACCGCGGTGCCTCGGTCGCCGTCACGCGCTCAACCGCCGCGTGAAGGTGCGCACTCCTGCGAGCGCGCCCACGACGATGCAGCCGGAGAGGAACGCGACGTGCGCGGCGATCGCGGGGAGCCAGATGTCGCCCGTCGTGAACGAGCGCGCCAGCGCGACGCCGTGCCACAGGGGCGAGATCAGCGCGAGGCGCTGGAGCGCGGTAGGCAGCTGGCTGATCGGGAAGAACGTGCCCGAGAACAAGAACAGCGGCAGCACACCCAGGCGCATGATCATCGGGAAGGACAGGTCGGTCTCCTGCGTGACCGCGAACGCCGACAGCAACGCGCAGAACGCGGCGGCGCACAGTCCCGCGGCGCCGATCGCGAACACACCCCACGGCGACGAAACCGCGCCGAGCACCGCCGCCACGAGCAGGAACGCCGTCGCCCCGAGCATGGAGCGCAGCGCGGTCCACAGGACCCAGCCGCCGAAGAGCTCGCTGGGCCGAATCGGTGTGGCGACCACCCCGTAGAAGTTGCGCATCCACTTGACGCCGCCGAGCACCGGCCACAACGACTCGGAACAGGCGAGCTGCATCGAGCTCGCGACGAGGAGCCCGGGCGCGACGAAGTCGAGATAGTCGAGTCCGTGGACCGAGCCCGTGTGTGCGTTGACGAGCGAGCCGAGCCCGAGACCCATCGCCGCGAGGTAGAGCGCGGGCTGGACGAACGTGCTGAACGCGAGCCCTCGCCACAACCGCGCGTAGACGCGGGCCTCGCGTTCGACGACTCGCAGCATGGGCGACGCGGCCACGAGCTCAGTCCTCCAGCGTGCGGCCGGTGAGCGTGAGGAACACGTCTTCGAGACTCGCTCGCCGGACGAGCACCGACTCCGCGCTGAGCCCGTTCGAGGACACCTCGCGGGCGGTCGCGTCGCCGTCGGTCGTGTAGATCAGCACCCGATCCGCGAGCACCTCGCTGCGCTGACCGAGCGGGCGGAGCTTCTCGGCGAGCACGTGCGAATCCGGCGTACCGTCGAAGCGCACCTCGACGACCTCCCGCGTGACGTGCGCGGCAATGAGGTCGCGCGGCGAGCCCTCGGCCACGATGCGGGCCTCGTCCATGATCACGAGCCGGTCGCACAGCTGCTCGGCCTCGTCCATGTAGTGCGTGGTGAGCACGAGCGTGACCCCCGCCCGCTTGAGCTGGTAGAGCCGGTCCCACAACAGATGGCGGGCCTGCGGGTCGAGGCCGGTCGTGGGTTCGTCGAGCAGCAGCAACTCCGGCTGGTTGATGAGTGCCCGCGCGATCGTGAGCCGCCGCTTCATCCCGCCCGACAGCGGGTCGACACGCGACGCGCGGCGGTCGCCGAGTTGCACGAAGTCGAGCAGCTCGGTCGCGCGCTCGCGGATCACCGGTCGCGGCAGGTCGAAGTAGCGACCGTAGATCTGCATGTTGTCCCAGACCGTGAGCTCGGTGTCGAGGTTGTCCTCCTGGGGAACGACGCCGAGCCGGGCGCGGATGCGCGCGCCGTCTCGCGCGGGATCCATGCCGAGCACGCGCAGGTCACCATCGGTTCGGGGCGAGACACAACCGATCATCCGCATCGTCGAGGTCTTGCCTGCACCGTTCGGGCCGAGGAACCCGAACGCTTCGCCGGGCGCGATCGCGAAGTCGACGCGATCGACCGCGACGAACGAACCAAAGCGCTTCGTGAGCGCGCGCGCTTCCACGAGAGGACCGGCCACCGCGTGCGACGCTACCCGCACCCCCCGCGCCCGCTTCGAGCTATTTCGCACGCCACCAGGTCGCACGGGTGCGCCGGTCCGAGCATATATGACATCTTTCTGACTACTGCCCGGACGCCGACACCGGCCCGGGTCATTGCACAGGGCACGCCCAGACGGTGCCACTACCGTGAGAGATCTTGGTGCGCCTAGGAAGCAGGCAGACGACGCCGTGAGCGGCGCGCTCGCGTTTCCCGCGCGGCGCGCGCGCCGCGTGCGCACGATCGACGGATGGCCGAGCGTCGCGGCGGTGATCGCGATCGCGAGTGGGCTCGCGATCCTCGCGATCGTGCTCGGCTGGCGAGGCTCCGACCTCCCGGCCCAGATCTTCCGATCCGATCTCGTCCGGCGCGACGGCTTCGTCATCTGGAACAGCCAGTGGTTCGGCGGTCATGCGCTGCTCGGCTACAGCGTGATCGCGCCGTGGATCGGCGCGTTCACGGGGCCGCTCGTCCTCGGCGCGGTGAGCTGTGTCGCGTCCGCGGTGCTGTTCGAGCGCGTCGTACGCCGCGCGTTCGGTCGCGTCGCGTGGCTCGGCGCCGTGTGGTTCGCGGTCGGCGTCGGCACCAACCTCATCGTCGGCCGCACGACCTACGCACTCGGTCTCGCCGTCGGTCTCGGCGCGGTGTATCTGCTGCAGCGTCGTCACGTCGTGCCCGCAGTCGTGTGCGCGTTCCTCTGCTCCCTGTCGAGCCCGCTCGCGGGCTTCTTCCTCGCGGTGCTCGCCGCGGCGTGGACCATCGCCCGGCGCGAGCGCCGCATCGAGACGGCCGCGGTGATCGCGGCTGCGCTGGCGCCGATCGCGGCGCTCGCGATCTTGTTCCCGACGAGCGGGGCGGAGCCGTACGAGCTGTGGGCGCTGCTGTGGGACCTCGCGGTGTGCGCCGCGATCCTGCTCGCGTTGTGGCGGTACCCCGTCGCGCGATGGGGCGCCACGCTGTTCGCCCTGGCCGCCGTGGGGTGCTTCCTGGTCCCGAGTGCCGTCGGCGGCAACGTGAGCCGGCTCGGTCACGACTTCGCCGGCCCCTTGCTGGCGTGTGCGCTCCTTCCCCGCCGGCGCGTGCTCCTCGCCCTCGTCGCCGCGCCTCTCGTCATCTGGCAGTGGATACCCGCGGTCGACGGCATCGCGTTCGCGCGCACCGACCCGTCGACGCGCGCCGCGTACTACCAGCCGGTGCTCGGTTACCTCGAAGCCCAGCACGGACCCATCGGCCGGGTCGAGATCCCGTCGACGTACCGGCACTGGGAGGCGGCCTACGTCGCCCCGCAGGTATTGCTCGCACGCGGATGGGAACGCCAGCTCGACATCGGCTACAACCCGATCTTCTACTCCGAGCCGCTCACGGCCGCGTCCTACCGGACCTGGCTGAAGACGAACGGCGTCGCCTTCGTCGCGCTCCCCGACGCGCGGCTCGACGACTCGTCACTCGCCGAGCGCGCACTGCTGCTCTCCGGAACGCCGCCCTACCTGCAGGAGGTCTGGCACGACGCGCACTGGACCGTCTGGCGCGTGCAGGGCTTCACCGGTCTCGTCGAGGGGCCCGCCACGCTGCAGGAGCTCGAACCGGATCGGGTCGTGCTCGCCGTGCAGGCTCCCGGCGACCTCGTGTTGCGCGTGCGCGCGACGTCGCACTGGGACGTGCACGGCGGCGGCTGCGCGGCCTCGACGCCCGACGGATGGACCGTGCTGCGTAACCTGCCCGCCGGCACGGTGACGTTGACGCAATCGCTCACCGGCACGCCCTGCCCGAGTTGAGCCCGGCGGGCGGCGGTGGCCGTCAGTGCGTCGAGTAGTCGATCTCGGGCGCGTCCTTCACCGCGACCGCGAAGCAGAAGCAGTGGATCGCGCCGCCCCCGGTCGGGCGCAGGCTGTGCACCGTGTCGGGCGGGATGTAGACGAGATCACCGGGCACGACTGCGCGGTCCTCGCCGTCGATCGTCATGATCCCCCGGCCCGTCATCACGAAGTAGAACTCGTGCGTCGGGTGTGAGTGCGGGAACACCGCGCCACCCGCCGCGACCTCGAACTCGTTGACGAGCTCGAGCGAGCCGCCGTCCGTGAGGGCACGCATCTCGCGGGGATGCACCAGGTACCAGACCGGGACCGTGCCGTTGTGCTCGACTTCGGGCTCGACATCGACGATCGATCGCACGTCCATCGCCGTAGGTTGACGGCCGGCGACCGATCCGTCAACTCGTGACACCTCTGCCGGACCGGAGCGGAGCGGGCCCGGCCGGTTTCATGAACTCTTACCAACCTCGAAGGTTGGGCACACCCGTCTGCCAGGGTGCTCACAAGGCGAGAGACGACCATCGTCGCCATGACCGCCTCCCCCGTCCCCAGGAGCAAGAAGGACCGTGACGCCGGACTCCGGCGGGTCGGCACGGTGACGCGCTGGACCCTCGCCGGCGCGCTCGCCGGCACCGGCCTGTTCGCCGGCCTCGCCGCGCAGCACGGGCACAGCACGACGGCCCGGACCGCGTCGGGCTCGTCGTCCGCGACGGCGTCCAACTCGACCCAGACGAGCAGCTCGTCGTCCGGCACATCGTCGTCGGACAGCTCGAGCTCGGGTACCACCTCGCTGTCACCGACGACGGTGCAATCCGGCTCGTCGAGCGGCTCGGTGTCGATCGTGTCGGGGGCCTCGTGATGGGAGCGCTGATCCCGAACGCGACGCTCTGGTACATCGCGCGGGGTACCGGATTCGTCACGGTCGTGCTCCTGAGTGCCAGCGTCGCGCTCGGCATCGTCACCACGATGCGTTGGAGCTCGCAGGAGTGGCCGCGATTCGTGACCGCCGCGCTCCACAAGAACATCTCGTTGCTGGCCGTCACTTTCCTCGGCGTGCACGTGTTCACGACGCTCGTCGACCCCGTCTCGCCCGTCCACCTCGTCAACGCGATCGTGCCCTTCTCGGGTCACTACCGCGCCCTGGGCGTCGGCCTCGGCGTCGTGGCCTTCGACCTGCTCGCGGCGCTCGTCGTCACGAGCTTGCTGCGCCAGCGCATCGGCTATCGCGCGTGGCGCGCGATCCACTGGAGCGCGTACGCGTGCTGGCCCTTCGCCATGCTGCACGGTCTTCGGGCCGGCACCGATGCAAGCGCTTCGTGGGCGCGCTGGCTGTACCTCGCGTGCGCGATCGTCGTGCTCGCCGGCGTCGCGTGGCGAGCCGGCGCCGCGGTGCTGGCACCCGTGCCCGCGGCGAGCAAGACGAACGCCGGCAAGAGCGTGAGCTACCGCGGGGCAGCCCGATGACCATGACCGCCGACCCCGCCGGCACCGCCGCGCCTCCCACGGGAGCCCGCCGGCTCCTTCCCGACCCCCCGGCCGCTCGCCTCGTCGATCACCTCGCGCGCTTCGGTCCCCTCCCCGTGCGGGGCGCCGAGCTGATCGGCGAGGTCGAGCGGGCCGGTCTGCGCGGCCGCGGCGGCGCGGGGTTCCCGACCGCGGTGAAGATGGAGGCGGTGCGTGCCAACGGCGCGCGCTTCCTCAAGGGTCGTCCACCGATCGTCGTCGCGAACGGCACCGAGGGCGAGCCGCTGAGCGCGAAGGACAAGACACTGCTCGTGCACGCGCCGCATCTCGTGCTCGACGGCGCCGTCGCCGCCGCCAACGCGATCGGCGCCGACGTGGTCTGCGTGTGCGTCGAGCGACGCGCCGCGCCGGTCGTGCGCGCCTTGCAGCACGCGATCGACGAGCGCAACCGGTCGCGGGCCGACGGTATCGAGCTGAAGCTCGGGGCGACTCCCTCGCGCTACGTCGCCGGCGAGGAGACCGCGCTGATCCACTGGCTGAACGGTGGGGACGCCAAGCCGACGTTCACGCCCCCGCGACCGTTCGAACGGGGCGTCGTGAACCGGCCGACGCTCGTCGACAACGTCGAGACGCTCGCGCACGTCGGGTTGATCGCACGCTTCGGCGCGCAGTGGTACCGCAGCGCGGGCACCGCGCGCGAGCCGGGCACGATGCTCGTGACGGTCAACGGGGTCGAGCGCCCCGGGGTGTACGAGGTGCCGCTCGGGACGTCACTCCGGCACGTTTTGCGCAACGCGGGCGCGCACGACGTCGCGGGTGTGCTCGTCGGGGGCTACTTCGGCACGTGGCTGACCCCCCAGCAGGCCGCGATGGTCTCGTTGACGGCCGAGGACCTGACGACCATGCATGCGGCGCTCGGCTGCGGCGCGCTCGGCGTGATCGGCGCCGGCGCGTGCCCGGTCGCCGAGATCGCGCGCATCACCCGCTGGTTCGCGAACCAGTCGGCCGGACAATGCGGACCGTGCACGTTCGGGCTGCCCGCGATCGCCGACGCGCTCGACCACATGGCGCGCGGCGCCGATCGCGACGGCCGCGCCGAGGCCGCCGCGCGGCGCTGGCTCGCGATGGTCGAGGGGCGCGGCGCGTGCAAGCTGCCGGACGGCGCGGTGCGGTTCGTACGCAGCGGCCTCGCCGTGTTCGCCGACCACGTGGCCGAACACCGCACCACCGGTCGTTGCCGTGCACCGGGCGGCGCGCCCGCGCTGCCCGTGCCGCGCGCGGAGGCATCCTGGCGATGAGCCGCAAGCGTCTCACGGTGCGGGTGAACTGGATCACGTGCGACGCGCACGGGCTGTGCGCGGAGCTGTTCCCCGAGCGCATCACGCTCGACGACTGGGGCTACCCCGTCGTCGACCCCGCCCCGATTCCGGCCGAGCTCGAGGAACACGCCCGGCGCGCGGCCGAGGCGTGCCCGACGCTCGCGCTGCTGGTCGAGCGCGCCGCCCAACGCGCATGACAGACTCCGCGCGTGCGCGGGGGAATGCGGCGAGCCGGGGTTCTGGTGGTCGTCGGGCTCGTGCTCGCGTTCGCCGCCGCGCCCGCGCCGGCATCCGCGGCCGGTAGCAACCACGCGCCGGGACCGCCGAGCTCCCTGACCGTCGACGAAGACGCGATGCCGCTGTGGGTCACCGACGACCCACTCTTCGGGTGGCAGGTGAACGACGCCGACCGCGGCGAGGTGCAATCGGCATACGAGATCGTGGTGTACGACGGCGCGCCGGCCGACGCTTCGCACCTGCTCGCCGACACGGGACGTGTGAGCACCGACCGGCAAACCTTCGTGGACGTCGCGGGGCTCGCGGCGAAGCTCGCACCCGACCACAGCTACTGGTGGACCGTCCGCACCTGGGACCGCGCCGGTGCCGTGGGGCCGTACGCGCCGCTCGCGCGCTTCGACACGGCACTGCGCGACGCCGACTGGCACGCCGATTGGATCCGGCGCGCCGGCGCCGAGAACGCGCAATACGAGGACTATTCACTGGTGCGCACCCAGGTGCGGATCAGCGCGAGCCCGGTGGTGCGCGCCCGCGTGTACGCGTCGGCCGGGCACCACTACGACCTGCGGGTCAACGGCGTACGGCGCGCCCACGGACCGTCGTACGCCTATCCCGACGAGCAGTACTACGAGACCACC
>DATMUX010000114.1:0-3629 GCA_035563695.1 Acidimicrobiia bacterium | reverse complement strand
CTGTTCCCTCCATACCGGACGCGCTTCGGAGCCGTCGCGCTCACGACCGTCGAACTGCTCGTGATCGACGCGCGCACGCTGCGGGCGCGCCTCGACGAGGATGCGGCGCTCGGCTACGCGCTGCTGCAACGATTCTCGCGGGTCATCGCCGAGCGCCTCGAGGCGACGCGGCTGCAACTCCTCGACGTCTATGGGAACCAGCGTGCCGCCGGCGGATGAGCTCCCGGCGGAGCCGATGCGGCCGCGCCCGCACCGCGTCGTGTCGACCACGCGCGAGCACGCCGAGGCGGTCACGCTCGAGGTAGAGCCGTGCAGTGCCGCAGACGCGCTCGCGCCTCCTCGCCCC
Source organism: Acidimicrobiia bacterium (assembly GCA_035563695.1). GTDB lineage: Bacteria > Actinomycetota > Acidimicrobiia > IMCC26256 > PALSA-610 > DATMUX01. Next base: position 3,283 of record DATMUX010000114.1, on the reverse strand, counting down.
GGGCAGTTCAACATGATGTGGGTGTTCGGCGTCGGCGAGGTCGCGATCTCGGTCAGCCGGATACCGGTGGCGGAGACACGAGGGCTGCCGCGAGTGCACCACACGATTCGCGCGGTCGGGACCGTGACGCAGGCGCTGAATGCCCTGATGCCCGGCGACGTCGTCGGGCTGCGCGGCCCGTTCGGTCACGGCTGGGACGTCGACGACGCGGTCGGGCGCGACGTCGTCGTCGTTGCGGGCGGAGTCGGTCTCGCGCCGCTGCGCCCGGTCGTGGACGCGATCCTCGCCGATCGCGCACGGTACGGCCACGTCGTGCTGATCGTGGGCGCGCGCCGTCCGCGCGACTTCCTGTTCGTGCCGGAGCTCGACGCGTGGCGCCACCGTGAGGATCTCGACGTGATGGTCACCGTCGACGCGCCTGATGACGGATGGAAGGGCGGTGTCGGCGTCGTGACCAAGTGGCTGCGGCATCTCCCCGTCGATCCCGAGCACACGACGGCGTTCGTGTGCGGACCCGAGGTCATGATGCGCTTCGTCGCGCGCTCGCTGCTCGATGGTGGGATCGACCCCGAGACGATCCGCGTGTCGCTGGAACGGAACATGCACTGCGCCGTCGCGGAGTGCGGTCACTGCCAGCTCGGCGGGCTGTTCGTGTGCCGCGAGGGACCGGCAATTCCGTGGGCGCGCGTCGCGCCCGACCTGCTGGTGGCGCAGCGATGAGCCCCGACGATCGGGCACCGCGTCGCCCTCGCCTCGGTGTCTGGAAGTTCGCGTCGTGCGACGGCTGCCAGCTCACGCTTCTCGACTGCGAGGACGAGCTGCTCGCGGTCGCCGGGGCCGTCGACCTCGCCTACTTCCTCGAAGCGGGCGCGGCCGACGTCACGGGGGTCTTCGACGTGTCGCTCGTCGAGGGATCGATCACGACCGCGCACGACATCGAGCGCATCCGGCAGATTCGCGCGGCGTCCCGGACGCTCGTGACGATCGGGGCCTGCGCCACGAGCGGGGGCATCCAGGCGCTCCGGAACTTCGCCGACGTCGAGGAGTACCTCGGCATCGTGTACGCGACACCGCAGTTCGTGTCGACGCTCTCGACCTCGACGGGCATCGCCGAGCACGTGCCGGTCGACTTCGAGCTGCGGGGTTGCCCGATCTCCAAGGCGCAGCTGCTCGAAGTGATCACCGCGTTCCTGCACGGACGCCGCCCGGCAGTCTCGCCGCACAGCGTGTGCGTCGAGTGCAAGGCGCGCGGCAACGTGTGCGTGATGGTCGCGCACGGGACGCCGTGCCTCGGCCCGGTGACGCACGCGGGGTGCAACGCGTTGTGCCCGTCGTACCACCGGGGCTGTTACGGCTGCTACGGCCCGGCCGAGTCGCCGAATGCGCCCGCGCTGACCGCGCAGTTGCGCGAGCTGGGCGTCGCCGACCTCGATCTCGTGCGCATGCTGCGCACCTTCAACGCCGCCGCGCCCGCCTTCCGGGCCGAGAGCGAGGAGCTGACGTCGTGACCCACCGCACACCGGCATCGCGGACCCTGAAGGTCGATGCGCTGCCCCGAGTCGAGGGCGAAGGCGCGATGTACGTCGAGATCCGCGATGGCGCGGTCCACGACGTGCAGCTGCGAATCTACGAGCCGCCCCGGTTCTTCGAAGGGTTCCTGCGCGGGCGGTCGTACACCGAGCCGCCCGACATCACCGCGCGCATCTGCGGTATCTGCCCCGTCGCGTACCAGATGAGCGCGTGCCTCGCGATCGAGGACGCGTGCGGTGTGACCGTCGACGAGCGGATCACCGCGCTGCGGCGGCTGATCTATTGCGGCGAGTGGATCGAGAGCCACGCGCTGCATGTCTACCTGCTCCACGCCCCCGACTTCCTCGGCTACGAGAGCGCCGTCGCGATGGCCGAGGATCACCGCGCCGAAGTGCAGCGCGGTCTCGCATTGAAGAAGGCCGGCAACGACCTCATCGAGGTCGTCGGCGGGCGCGCGATCCACCCCGTGAACGTACGGGTCGGCGGCTTCTACCGCGCGCCGACTCGTGGCGAGCTCGCGCCGATCGCCGAACAACTGCGCGGAGCCCGTGACGCCGCGCTCGAGACGGTCGCGTGGGTCGCGGGCTTCGAGTTCCCCGACTTCGACCACGCCCACGAGCTGGTGGCCCTGCGCGAGCCCGGCGGTCGGTACCCGATGCTCGGCGGCCGGCTGGTCTCCGACCGCGGCCTCGACATCGCGCCGTCCGAATTCCTCGTTCACGTCGTCGAGGAGCATGTGGAGCGTTCGACGGCGTTGCACGCGCACCTCATCGAACGGGGGAACTACCTCGTCGGTCCGCTCGCGCGCTACAGCCTGAACTTCGACCGGCTGGCGCCGCTCGCGCGCGACGCCGCTCGTTCCGCCGGGCTGGGAGAGGTGTGCCGGAACCCGTTCCGCAGCATCATCGTGCGCGCGGTCGAGATCGTGCAGGCGTGCGACGAGGCCTTGTCGATCATCGCGGAATACGCGCCGCCCGATCCGCCGGCAACACCGGCGCCGGCGCGCGCCGGCACGGGCGCGGGTTGGAGCGAGGCGCCGCGCGGCACGCTCTGGCATCGCTACCAGCTGGACACGAGCGGGACCATCCTCGACGCGAAGATCGTGCCGCCGACGTCGCAGAACCAGGCGACGATCGAGCACGACCTGTTCCACCTCGTCGAGCACCTGATCGACGCGGACGACGACGAGCTGCGCCGCCGGTGCGAGCAGGCGATCCGCAACTACGACCCGTGCATCTCGTGCGCGACGCACTTCCTCGACATGCGGGTGGAACGATCGTGAGCGCGGCGGTCGTGGTGATCGGTGTCGGCAACGAGCTTCGAGGCGACGACGCGGCGGGACTGCTCACCGTGCGTGCCGTCGACGGCACGGCGTTGCCGTCCGCAGTGCAGATCGTCGAGTCCGACGGCGAGGCCGCGCGCCTGCTCGGGCAATGGTCGGGCGCGGACACGGCGATCGTCGTCGACGCGGTGCGCACCGGTGCGCCACCCGGGACCGTGTTGCGCGTCGATGTCGAGAGCGACACCGCGCTGCCGTCGCGCTGGTCGGGTGCGGGCGGCACCCACGCGCTGGGCATCGCCGATGCCGTGGCGCTCGGGCGCGCAGTGGGCGCGATGCCCGATCGGCTCGTCGTGATCGGCATCGAGGTGGCATCGACCGAGACCGGATCGCCACCCGGGCCCGCGGTCCGGCAGGCGGTGGGTGCGGCAGCTCGGATGGTGGAAGAGGAGGTGGCGGCATGTGTCTCTCCGC
>DATMUX010000113.1:0-4291 GCA_035563695.1 Acidimicrobiia bacterium | reverse complement strand
GCCAGCGCAGATCCATGTCGTCGAGCAACGCGTTGGCGAGCTCCTGGAGCTGCGCGCGCTGCTCGGGCGTCATCGAGTTCAGGAGCTGTTGCATCTGCGCCATCGAGCGGGCCATCTGCTCGAGCAGCTCGTCGAGGCTCTGCGGATTCCCGGGGAAGAAGTCGCCGTAACGCTGCATGAAGCCTTCGAAGTCGGGCTCCTCGCCCCGCTCGCGCTGTTCGAGCATGTGGTTCAGCTCGGCGAGCATGTCCTTCATGCGCTGCAGCTCTTCGGCCGACATCTGCGACATGCCCTGGTTCAGCTGGTTGAACATCGAGTCGAGCAGCTGCTTCTTCAGCTCCTCCATCAGCTCTTCGAAGTGCTGCCGCGCGGTGTCGTCCATCCAGTCGTACTGCTGCAGGTCACTGACGCGCCCGGCGAGGTCGGGGGGCAGCTGGTCGAGCTGCTCGCGCCGCTCGCGCGAGAGCTCGTCGAGCAGCTCCTCGCGCCGCTTGTCGCCCGACTGCTGGGCCTCGTCGACGCGCCGGTCGATGCCGGCGCGCTCCTCGTCGACGATCTCGTCGAGGCGGCGGGCGATGTCCTCGTACACCCCGCCGAGGTCGTAGCGGTCGAGCTGCTCGCGCCGCCGCTCGCGCAGACGCTCGAGCATCTCGCGCATGCCCTGCACGTCGCGGCCCTGCCGGTCGCGGAACCCCTGCTGCATCATGCGGCGCAGCGCGGCGTTGAGGTCGCCGTGATACAGGAGGTCGTCGGTCATCTCCTCGAGCAGCGCGTCGGCATCGAGGTCGAAGCCGACCTGCGTCCCGTCCCAGCGGGAGTAGCGGAACCGGGCGACCATGCGCTAACCGTAGCGTCATCGGATTCGGTTCGGACTTCTGGTGGGGCACGGCGGCGTCGTCGACGCAGGCCGAGGGCGCCGCGCCCGCGGGCGACTGGTACGCGCTCGAACGCGCCGGGCTGGTGCCCCCAACCGGCGAGGGCAACGGCTTCGGCACCCGATTCGCCGAGGACTTCGCGCTGTACGCGCAGTACGGCCTGACCCATCACCGCCTGTCGATCGAATGGGCGCGCATCGAGCCGGCCGAGGGCACACGCGACGAGGGGGCGATCGAGCACTACCTCGAGGTGCTCACGGCGGCACGCGCCGCGGGCGTGTCGTCGTGGGTATGCCTGCACCATTTCACGCTGCCCGGATGGTTCACCGAGGTGGGCGAGGGCGGCTTCGTCGACGACCGGGCCCGGTCGTACTTCTGGGCGAGGCACGTCGCGTTCTGTGCGGAGACGTTCGGCGACCTCGTGTTCGGCTGGAAGCCGATCAACGAACCGGCGGCGTATGCCGCGATCTACGAGCAGGGCGGGCGGCCGGCTCCGGCACGCGATTGGAAGCGCGTCTTCGACGTGCTGGGTGCGGTGCTGCTCGCCCAGCGTGACGCGTGGCGCGAGCTCCGCGGTGCCGGCAAGCCCGTCGCGACGATCCACGACCTCTCGCCCGTGTTCGCGCTGTCGGAGACGGTGCCGGCCGACCGCACGCGCGCCGGTCTCGAGGAGCTGATCTGGCGCGTCTGGATGCGCGCCGACCGCGACGGCGTGCTCGAGCTCCCGGGGCGGGCGCCGCGCGAGGTCCCCGATCTGCGCGCCGCGTGCGATCTCGTCGGTTTCTCGTACTACAGCGCGCTCGGCGTGGGTGCCGAGGGCGAGCTCGTGCCGTACCCGGCCGGCGCGCGCGTCGGCCCGCTCGACTACGCGCCGTGGAGCGAGGGCCTCGGGATCGTGCTGCACCGGCTGCACGACGAGCTCCCCGGCCGGCCGCTGCTGATCTGCGAGCACGGCGTCGGGACCGACGACGACGCGTGGCGCATCGACGTGCTGCGCGAGTCGCTCGCGCTCGTCGAGGACGCGATCGCCGACGGGGTCGACGTGCGCGGCTTCTTCCACTGGACGGGTGTCGACAACTACGAGTGGCTGCACGCGTTCGACGTGCCGTTCGGATTGTTCGACCGCGACCGTGAGCCGCGCGGCTCCGCCGAGTTGCTCAGTTCGTATGCGAAAGGGAGCGGCGGCTGATGTCGGCGCAGTCGTCGCAGATCGCCTCGGGGATGATCCCGGCGCGCATCAACAACGCGAAGATCTTGCAGCCGAGGCAGTAGCCGGCGAAGGCCTCGAGCGACGCCGCGCCGATCAACAACACCAGCAGGACGTTCGCCGCGAGGGTTGCACCGGCCAGCGCGGCGGCGAGCGCGAGCGTGCTGATCGTGGCGCCGATCCCCTGCGCGAACCGCTTGGGCGGTCCGGGCACCGGGCGAGGCGACCAGCCGAGCCGGGGCACGACGACCCGCGTGACCAGCTGGCCCAGCGGGCTCAACGTGGGGCCGGTCAGCACCCGCGCCCAGAAGCCGTACGACAACAGCACGAGCAGCCACGGCGACTGCGTAACGAGCGCCAGGGTCGCGAGGATCACGACCCCCGTGGCGACGAGCCGCGCGGCCACCTCGTTGACCGGGTCGGGGAACGCGAACAGCCGCTTCGCCATACGCCGGCCAGGGTAGCGCCCAAATCCGACCTGTCAAGTCGGGATTTGGACCGGGCCGTGCGGCGTGTGTCAGCCCCGGGCGCGGTACGCGGCGCGGCCGCCGACCGCGTCCTTGTTGAGCCGCTTCGTCAGGTGCAGGCCCTCGAGCACGAACTCGATGCCGCTCGCGATGCCCGCGGGCGATTCGCCCACGCCGAGGTCGGCGAGCAGCGCGGGCATGCCGTCGAGCTTGGCCAGAAGATCGCGGTACTGCGCGGCCGGCACGTCCTCGCCGGTGTGCACGATCGAGCCGTCCTCGAACGACGCGATGACCGGGCCGAGACGCTCGGGCTTCACGCGTGCGCGGAACACCTCGAGGGTCGCGGCCTTCACGATGCGATCGAGCACCTGGCCCTCACGCCCGTCGTCGAGCGTCTCGATCTCGATCTTGCCCGCGGTCGACGCCGCGAGCGCGTCGAGATCCGAGACCCGCGGCACGACTTCGCGCTCACCGTTCGCGAGGGCGCGCCGCGCCGCGTTGGCGACCAGCGTCTCGTAGTTCGTGATCGACAACCGGGCCGACACGCCGGAACGCTGGTTGACGTGCGGCGACCGGCGGGCGAGCTGCGAGATCTCGGCGACGATCTCGGTCATGAATCCGGGCACCGACACCTGGAGCCCCGCGGCCGCGAGCGGGCGCACCTCCTGGTCGATGATCGCCATCTCGATCTCGGTCTCGAGCGGATAGTGCGTACGGATCTGGGAACCGAAGCGGTCCTTCAGCGGGGTGATGATGCGACCGCGGTTCGTGTAATCCTCGGGGTTCGCCGACGCGACGAGCAACACGTCGAGCGGGAGGCGGATCTTGTACCCGCGGATCTGCACGTCGCGCTCCTCGAGCACGTTCAGGAGACCGACCTGGATGCGTTCCGCGAGGTCGGGGAGCTCGTTGATCGCGAAGATGCCGCGGTTCGTGCGCGGCACGAGCCCGTAGTGGATCGTGAGCTCGTCGGAGAGATACCGGCCCTCCGCCACCTTGATCGGGTCGACCTCGCCGATGAGGTCGGCGATCGACGTGTCGGGAGTGGCGAGCTTCTCGCCGAAGCGGCGGTCGCGGTGCACCCATTCGATCGGCGTCTCGTCGCCGCGCTCGGCGATGAGGTGGCGCGCGTACGACGAGACGGGGTGGTACGGATCGTCGTTGATCTCGCTGCCCGCGACGACGGGCATCCACTCGTCGAGCAGGTCGACGAGCCCGCGGATCATGCGCGTCTTGGCCTGCCCGCGCTCACCGAGGAAGATGATGTCGTGGCCCGCGAGCAAGGCGTTCGCGAGCTGCGGCAGCACGGTGTCGTCGTAGCCGACGACGCCGTCGACGAGCGGCGCGCCGTCGCTGAGCGCCCGCACGGCGTTGGCCCGGATCTCTTCCTTGACGGGGCGCGATTCCCAACCGCTCGCGCGGAGGTCGGCAAGACTCGCGGGACGACTCATGGGGCGAGCATACGCTGGCCCTCCGTGAGCCGTCACTCGCCCCCGACGCCGGTCGTCGACCTGACGGGCACCTGGCGCGCGCACGCGAGCGAACCCGACCTCGCCAAGCGCTTCGCGCAGCGCCAATTCGACGATCGCGCCTGGGAGAACGTGCACGTTCCGCACCATTGGCGCGCGAGCGCGGCGTTCGCCGGCAGTGACGGCCCGCTGCTGTACCGCACGAAGTTCGCGACACCCGACGCGCCGGCTGATCGGCGGCGGTATCTCGAGCTCGACGGCATCTTCTACTTC
>DATMUX010000112.1:0-4543 GCA_035563695.1 Acidimicrobiia bacterium | reverse complement strand
GATCGGTGACGTACTCGGGTGTGTGGTCGGCGTGGGGAAAGTCGGATGCCCACATGAAACGGTCTGCGCCGAACCGTTCCGCGAGGGCCGGAATGGTCCGCTCGTCGGGGTCGCACGAGATCCAGACCTGACGGCGAAAGTAGTCGCTCGGTGTGTGCTGCAGCGGCACGCGCGTACCGATGAACGTGTGACCGTAGACGGCATCGATGCGATCGAGCCAGTAGCCGATCCAGCCGCCTCCCGATTCGAGAACGACGACCTTCAGCCGCGGGAACTTGTCGAACACGCCGTAGTCGAACAAGGTCGTGAACTGTTGGCGGACACCGTCGGATGCCATGACCGACGCGAGCAGGCGCAGCTGCTTCACGTGATCCCACGAACCCATGCGCGCGCCCTTGGTCCACTGCGGCTCGAATGTCGGGTGGATCGCGAACGGCACGTCGAGATCCTGCGCGGCGGCGAACACCGGATCGTTGTCGGGATGGCCGAGCGGCCGGGCGTCGTGGGTGAACGGTGCGACGAACGCGCCGCGCGCGCCTTCGCCGACCGCGCGTTCCAGCTCATGGGCGGCAGCCACCGGGTCGCTCAACGACAGGTGGGCCGTCGGCACGAGCCGTGACGTCTCCGAGCAGAACTCGCAGATCCATCGGTTGTACGCGCGGGCGTAGGCCTGGCTCAACTCCGCGTCATCGAGCTCGGCTTCCCACAACAAGCCGATCGTCGTGTACAACACCGCGGCGTCGATTCCCTCGGCGTCGAGAACCCGGACGCGCTCGCCGGGGTCCATGCTGCCGAACGGCGCCTCGCCGACATAGGTCCGGTCGGGATCCAGCTGCATCGAGCGCAGGTCGGGATCACCCATCGCCCCGAGCGTCGACGGAAACCCGCGGCGGCTCATCTTCGACCGTGCACCGCCGATCTCGAGCTCCTCGAGGCCGTCCTCGTCGCGCACCAGGCGCAACGCGCGGTCGCGGTACCGGGGCTCGAGGTAGGTCTCCCACAGATCCGGCGGCTCGAGGATGTGCCCGTCGGCATCGACCGCACCCGCGAACGACAACTGCTTCGTGACGTGCGTTGCCTTCGCCATGCCCCGAACGTACGTCAGTCCTTCGGGCGACGCACGACCGGTCAGCGCCGGTCGAAGCCGAGCCGGAACGAGCGCACCGCGCCGACGAAGATGTTCGGCTCGATGTCGGGCTCGGTGAGCACCCGCAGGTTCGTGATACGCCGCGTCAGGCGAGTGAAGAGCGTGCGCAGCTCGAGGCGGGCGAGCGAGGAGCCGAGGCAGAAGTGGGTCCCGAATCCGAACGCCACGTGCGGATTCGGGTGACGTGCGATGTCGAAGGTGTACGGGTCGTCGAACACCGACTCGTCGCGGTTGGCCGACGGGTACAGCAGCACGATGCGATCGCCTTCGCAGACGGCGGTTCCGGCGATCCGCGCGTCGCGCGTGGCCGTGCGGAACATGTTGTTGAGCGGCGTCACCCAGCGGATGATCTCCTCGACCGCCGCCGGGACCGCGCCGGCGTCGGCCGCCATCGTCTCCCACGCCGCCGGATGCCGCGTCAGCTCATAGAGCCCGCGCGCGACGACGGTGCGCGTCGTCTCGGCTCCACCCGAGATGAACAGCCCCGTCTCCTGCACGACCACGGACGAATCCATGGGTTGCCCGCCGAGCTCGGCGTTCGCCCAGATCGACACGAGGTCGTCGCGCGGTGCTCGCCGCCGGTCCTCGACGAGCGGCGCGAGGTCGGCGGCGAACTCCTGGATGGCCGTCATCATGCCCATCATCACGTCGGGGTCGTCGATCATCTGGTCGATGCGCATGAGCCGTTCCGACCACGAGCGCACCGCCGGCGCGCGGTCCGCGCCGAAGCCCAACAGGTGGGCCGTCAGCCGCGCCGGGAACGGCGCCGCGAGATCGTCGACGACTTCGAGCTCGCCGCGGTCGATGAAGCCGTCGACGAGATCGTCGACCGTTGCGTCGATGGCGGCTTCGAGCCGCTCGACTGCCTTGGGCGTGAACCGCCGCGAGACCAGCGCCCGTTGTGCGTGGTGCGCGGGGTCGTCCTTGGCGATCATGTCCTCCTCTTGCGGCGCGACGCGCGACCGGTAGCAACCGCTGCTCGAGAAGACGTCGGCTCGCCGCTCGACCTCGACGAGCGGCGCGTGGTGCACGACGGCCCACAGGTGGTTCTTTTCGTCACGCCACACCGGCCCGGCCGCGCGCATTGTTCTCAACGACTCGTGCATGCCGTCGATGTCGGCGTAGAAGGAAGGGGCGAGGAGATCGGGTGGGTTCACAGGCGCGAGTCTGCCATCGATGCCCGACGGCGACCTGTGCTCGCTCAGACCGTAGTTGCGGCGCGCGCCGGGGCGTGGCAGACGTCGGAAGCGTCGAGGGACCTGGTCCAGCACGCGAACTCGAGCATCGTGCCATTCGGGTCGCGGAAGTACATCGACCGGATGAACACGTCGCCGGCGTCGCCGGTGGCGTCGTAGTCGGGCTTGTGCCCGCCGTCGAGCGAGTTCGCATGATTGACGATCTCGGTGACGCGGACACCCTTGGCGACCAGCTTGGCCCGGTACTCGTCCATCTTGTCGGCGGGCACGTCGAACGCGATGTGATTGACCGAACCGATGGCGCTCATCCCGTTGCGGCCCTGGATCGACTCACCGGGCACGCCTTCGGGCGCGTCCGGGAACCAGAAGAAGGCGATCCCGTCGACGCCGTTGCCCATGTCGAGGAAGAAGTGCTGGCCGCGCCCGCCGGGCAGCTCGAGGGTCTTGACGAGCCTCATGCCGAGCACGTCCTCGTACCAGGCGACGGTCTCGGCCATGTCCCGGCACACGAGCGCGAGGTGATTGATGCCGCGCAACTCGAACTCGGTGTTGGTGTTCCCGGTCGTGGCCATGGGTCCTCCCCGAACGGCGCTTCGCTCATTGCACACCATCGGTCGCGACCGGGCAAGCAGTCACGGCTCGAGGGCGCCCTCCGGGAGCTGCGTCTACAGTCCGGTCATGCCCCGACTCCGTGAGATCCCGAAGGCGGAGGTCACCGCGCCGATCGTCGCGTCGATGTACCACCGGCTGTTCGGCGACCGCGACCCGGTGGCCGAGCCGGGCACGGCGACGGGCACGCCCGGCGACTTTTGGACCGTGTTCGCGAACTCGCCCGACGTCATGCGGCACGCGTGTCGCGGCTTCGCGCTCTATGCCAGCCCGGACCGCAAGATCGCGCCCGAGCTGCGCGAGCTCGGACAGACCCGCGCCGGCTGGCTCGTCGGTAGCCAGTTCGTGTTCTCGCAACACTGCAAGTCGTGCCGGGCGCTCGGCTTCTCCGAAGAGAAGATCGAAGCGCTGAAGGCGTGGCCGGTATCCGATCTGTTCTCGCCGCTGGAGCGCGCACTCCTGGCGTACACCGACGCGCTCGTGCTCGGCTACGGTCGCGTCGACGACGCCATCTTCGACGCGATGCAAGAGCGCCTGAGCGACGAGGCCATCCTCGAGTTCACGTACATCACGATGATGTACGTAATGCACGCGGTCATCTCACGCGCGTTGCACCTCGAGTACGACGAGCGAGACGATCCGGTCGTCGAGATCGCCGCACCCGCGGGCTACGAGCACGAGAACCTCGGCCGCCGGATCGGTTACGAAGGCGAGTAACCAGGGGCGATCCCGCGACGTCGTCGTTCTGCCGGTCGCGGTGTACGGCGAACGAAACGGCCCGGGTTGCCAACGGCACGCTCGCGCGCCGAGGATTTGCGTCCGCAGGGCCGACTCCTGCGGCGGCGGGCAGTACGACGTGCTCTCGGTGCGGAGAACGACATGGCGTGGCCGGAAGCTGGTTGGTTGGCGGGGCCATTCCTTGCGTGTTGCCTGCTGTTGGTGCGGTCGGGAAGCGGCAAGTGGGTCGAGCCGTCCGTCGCAGGCCGAGCGGCGGATGCGATCGGACTGCCCGGTTCTCGCGCGGCCGTGCGGACGCTTGCGGCGGTCGAGGTCGCGGCCGGCATCGCGGGAGTCGCCGTGGGCGGAGCGGCGGCGGCCGCCGTCGCAGTCGTGTTTGCCGCACTGGCAGGGGTGGCCTGGCGGCTGACCCGGCACGACGTCGCGGTGCCGTGCGGTTGCCTCGGCGCCACCGACACGCCGGTCTCGTTCACCCACATCGTGGTGAACCTCGCGGCCGCCGCGTGCGCGCTGGGCGCCATCGGCCTCGGGGCGCCGTGGCGCCGGATACCGACGACACCCTTGTTGGGACTCTCGCTGGTGATATCGAGCGTCACCATCGCCTATCTCGTGGAGGTGCTGATGGAAGCGACCGGGTCACGGAAGAAAGGGATTGTCCGATGACCGCCGTCGTCGTGACCGAGACCTTCGTGCTGATCCTGCTCGCGGTGTTGGTTGCCGGTCTGTTGCGCAGCCACGCCGACATCCTGCGGCGCCTGCATCTGCTCGATGGCGGCGGTGACTTCGACGAGCCGCCGGTCGCCCGGCCGTCCCGGACACCTGACACGGTCGCGGACGTCATCGGCGCGTCGGT
>DATMUX010000111.1:0-4725 GCA_035563695.1 Acidimicrobiia bacterium | reverse complement strand
GGGTACATCTACTCCGGCCCGGTGGCCGCTACCGCGTACGCGACGCTCGCGTCGAGTGCCGACGCGATCACGCGCGTCGTGCTGCTCGGGCCCGCGCACCGCGTGCCCCTCGCCGGTATCGCCCTGCCGACGGTCGACGCGTTCCGCACACCGCTCGGCGACGTACCCATCGACGGCGCCGCTCGTGAGATCCTGTTGTCGCTGCCGGGCGTCGTGCTCGACGACGCGACCCACGCGGAGGAGCACAGCATCGAGGTGCACTTGCCGTTCCTCCAGCGGACGTTGCGGACGTTCTCGATCGTGCCCATGGTCGTGGGCCGCTGCGATCCGCACACGGTCGCGGCGGCGCTCGACGCGGTCTGGGGCGGCGACGAGACACTGGTGATCATCTCGTCCGACCTCTCGCATTACGAGGACCACGCGTCCGCCGCGCGTCACGATCGGGCGACCGCCGCGGCCGTCCTGGATGGATCAGCGGACGCCATCGGCCCGTACGACGCCTGCGGCGCCTACCCCCTGCGCGGCCTGCTCGAAGCCGCGCGCGAGCACGCGCTCACGCCCGCGCTGCTCGACCTGCGCTCGTCGGGCGACACGACCGGATCGCGCGATCGGGTCGTCGGGTACGGCGCGTTCGCGTTCGCGATCTCGGGGAGCTCGTCGTGACCACGGTGTGCGAGATCGCGGTCGACGCCATCGAGATCGCGCTGAGCCGCGGCCGGCGGACGCGCCCCGCGCTCGACGAGCTCGATCCGCACTTCTCCGAGCTCGCGGCCACGTTCGTGACCCTCGAACGCGGCTCTCGCCTCCTCGGCTGCGTCGGCTCACTCGAGGCCCGGCGGCCGCTCGCGTTCGACATCGCCGACCATGCGCTCGCCGCGGCGTTCGACGATCCCCGCGTCCCCCCGGTCACCAACGACGACTTCGCGGCGATGTCGGTGAAGGTCTCGGTGCTGTCGCACGCGTGCCCGCTTCCCGCGCGGACCTTCGAGGAGTTGCGCGACGCGATCCGGCCCGGAACCGACGGCGTGATCGTCGAAGCGGGTCCGCGTGTGCACGCGACGTTCCTGCCCTCCGTGTGGCCGAAGGTGGCCGATGCCGAGGAGTTCCTCGATGCCCTCTGGATGAAGGCCGGGCTGCGCCCCCGGACCTGGCCCGATTCTCTCCGGGTCGCGCGCTACACGACCGTCGAGTTCACCGACCCGGGACCGCGGGACTTCCGGCCCTCCCCCGTCTGAACGGATCCCCGTAGCGTCGGCCTCGTGAGCAGCTTCGGTCTCGAGGTGCTGTCCGGCGAAGAGTGCGCGGCGCTGCTGCGGACGCAGCAGGTCGGGCGCGTCGCGATCTGCACGGGCCGGCCCGCGATCCTGCCCGTCGTGTACGCGCTCCTCGACGGCGATGTCGTGTTCCGCACCGCGCCCGGCGAGAAGCTCGTCGCGGCGGCGCTGAACCGCACCGTCGCGTTCGAGATCGACGAGTACCAGATCGCGACCCGGACGGGCTGGAGCGTCGACATCGTCGGCCGAGCCGAGGAGATCGTGCACCCCGACGAGCTCGCCCGCGCCGAGGAGCTCGGCCTCGAACCGTGGGCCGGCGAGGTGCGCGACCGCTTCGTGCGCATCCGGACCGAGGAGTTGAGCGGCCGGCGCATCAGCCACCACTAGCCAGTCCGCACCGCTAGCGTGGGCCGCCGTGACCGCCCCGGTGTGCACGCTCGATCTCGCCCGGATGCGCGGCGATCGCGTTGCCAAGCTCGACAACGCGATGGACGCCGCCGGGATCGACGTGCTCGTGCTCTGCGGCCAGAACAACGTGTCATACGCGACCGGGGCCCGGGTGCCCGCCTGTGATCACGTGCGAGCGTCGTGGTGGCGCGCGGTCGCCGTGCTCGAACGGGGCGCACCGTGGCCGCACCTGTACACCGAGTTTCCCGAGGGCGCGCCGCCCGAGATGCCCGACGAATTCCTGCACCGGGCGATCGAAGTCGAGACCGAGGAGGGTGCGCGCGAGCTCGCTGCGCTCTTGCCCGGCGGCGTGCTCGCGATCGACGACGCGCCGTTCCCGTTGTGGGACGCGCTCGGCCCGCGCCATCCTGTCGACGCGAGCATGGTGCTCGCGCCGGCGAAGCTGACCAAGACGCCCGACGAGCTCGAATGCATCCGCCAGGCACAAGAGCTGAACGAGCGCGCGATGCTCGGCGTACGCGCCTTCGCCGTGCCGGGTGCGCTCGCGACCGACTGCTCGGGTGCGTTCCTGCGCGCGATTGCCGAGCACGGCGCGACCGCCAACACCGTCGACCCGGTGATCCAGGTGATGCCGCGCGCCGTCGCCGACGGGCCGTACAGCATCACCGGCGAACCGGTGTACCCGGTTCCGACGCGTCCGCAGGAGCTGCACGCGGGCGACGTCATCTGGGTCGACACGGGGATCAACCTCTTCGGGTACGCGTCCGACTTCGGTGCGACCTGGATCGTGGGTCGCGCGCCGGACGATCGCGAACGCGACCAGTTCGCGCGTTGGCGCGCGATCGTCGACCGCGCGCTCGCGCGCGTCCGTCCCGGCGCGACCGCGGCCGACCTCGTGCAGGCCGCCGGACTCGAACACGGCCGCCGGCCGTGGCTGTCGTACTTCTATCTCGCGCACGGCTGCGGCACCGACAGCGCCGAGATGCCGTTCGTCGGCACCGATCTCGGCGACGCCTTCGACGCGGCGCTCGTGCTCCAGCCGGGCATGGTGCTCGTGTTCGAGCCCGTCGTATGGGACGACGGGGCGGCGGGTCACCGGTCGGAGGAGATCGTCGCGGTGACCGACGACGGCTACCGGTGGCTCTCGTCGCGCGCCGAGCTCGACGAAGCAGGGGCGTAGCGCCGATGAGCCGGCTCCCGGAGTGCCTCCGCCTCATGGCGCGCGACGGCGTCGACGCGCTCGTGCTCGGGCGCGAGGCGAATGCGCGCATCGTGGCGGACACGACACGGTTGTGGCTCGCGGGCACGCGTCCGTTCGCCCCGGGCTGCGTCGTCGTCCGTACGACGGGAGCTGTGCACGTGCTCGCCAACACCGACGACGCGGTCCCCGGCGGCTTCCCCAAGGAGTGCCTGTTCGGAATCACGTGGAATGCCGACAAGCTCGTCGCCGCGCTCGCGGCGATGCCCGGACTGTCGGGCGCGCGCCGGGTCGCGGTCGACGGCATGACGCCGGCCATCGCCGGCCTGCTCGCGCGTGTGACGCCCGCGGCGCAGCTCGTCGACGCCAACGCCCTGCTGTCCGAGCTGTGGCGTGAACCCGACGCCACGGCGCTCGCGCGCGTCACCGCCGCGGCCGACGTCGCGGCCGCGGGACTCGCGGCCATGGTCGCCGAGCTCCGTCCCGGCGTGCACCCGCGCGTGCTGCGGGGCGCGTGCGCGGCCGCGTTCGCCGCCGCGGGCGTGACGACACCGGCATTCGAAGCCGTGGCCACACCGCTCGACCCGCACTCGTCGACCTGGCTTCCGCCCGATCGGCCACTCGCGGCCGGCGAGACGGTGGTGCTGCGCGCCGGCGCGCTACGCGAAGGCTGGGAGGCCTCGCTCGCGCGGACCTACGTCGTCGGCGCATCCGCCGAGGTCGTGGCTCCGCCCGAAGGGTGGGACGCGCTCCTCGGCGCATGCGTCGCGGGTGCGACGGTCGGTGGCCTGCGCGGCCGCGACGCGGTGGTCTACGGCATCGGACGAGGCGTCGAGCCCTGGGACGACGAGTTCGTCCTCGCACCCGGGCTCCTGTGCGCGCTCGAACACTTCGACGAGACGAGCCTGCGCCAGGACGTGCTCTGCGTCACGGAGCAGTCGCCGACGGTCATCACCCGCGGCGAGTAACGAGCCGAGTCGCGCGCCCTCGACTCACCAACGCCCGGTCACTCGTGGATCTGGCGGCGGCCGCGCTCGACCACTTGCATGCGGCGAGCCTCGATCGCCGCGGGATCGAACCCCGAACCCTCCCACTCGCGGCTCACGCGCGCTTCGATGTCCCAGCCTTCGTCGATCGTCGTCGCGGTCACCTCGTTGTACGTGCGCAGCATGCGGCGGACGCCGAGGTGATCGTTCGAGACGATGTCGGCCGCCAGCTTGCGGCAGTGCGGCAGCAGGTCGTCGTGCGCGACCACCTCGTTGACCAGACCCCACTCGTATGCGGTCCGCGCGTCGACGTAGTTGCCGGTGACACTCATCTGCTTGGCCCGGGCCACACCGATGCGCTGCGCGAGCAGGACCGTCAGACCCCAACCGGGCATCACCCCGACACGCGCATGCGTGTCGGCGAAACGGGCGCGCTCGGAGGCGATCATGAAGTCGCAGTTCAGCGCGACCTCGAAGCCTCCGGTGACGGCCACCCCGTTGATCGCGCCGATCAGCGGCTTCCCGTGCGGCGGGAGTGCGCCGCGGAACGCATTGCGCCCGTCGCCGGCCTCCGCGAAGCCCTCACCCTGTTGCACCTGACCGGCGCCGAACTCCTTGAGATCGACGCCCGCGCAGAACGCCGGGTCGGCACCTGTGAGGATCATGACGTCGACGTTGTCGTCGCCGTCGCACTGCAGCACCGCCGCCGGCAGCGCGCGCCGTACGTCGCGGTTCAGCGCATTGCGTTGATCCGGGCGGTTGAGCGTGATCGTCGCGACCCCGTCCACCACCTCGATCAGCACCACATCGCCGGCCATCAGCCCGCACCCTCCCCGCTTTTGGCGACAATCGGTGATCG
>DATMUX010000110.1:0-2089 GCA_035563695.1 Acidimicrobiia bacterium | reverse complement strand
CTCGCCGATGTCGGCGGCGGCGACGTCGTCATCGTGATCGAGCACCGTCGCTACGAGCGTTGGCTCCTCGACGCGCGGGACCGCGCGCGCGCGTCCGGCGCGACGTTGGTCGCGCTCACCGATCGGGCACTCTCTCCTGTTGCCGACGGGGCGCACTACGTGTTCGTCGTCGCGGCGCGGGGCGCGGGTCCGTTCGACAGCCACACGGCGACGATGGCGGTCGTGCACGCGCTCGCCGCCGGCGTCGCGGCGCGCCTCCGGCGCTCGGCGGTGGCGAGACTCGACGCGGTCGAGGCCGCGTGGGCGGCCGGCGCGGAGCTCGTCGACGGGCGGCGGTAGGCGCTAGACCTCGCCGGCCCACCGGAGCTGCGCCTCGACGGAGTCGATGAGCTCCTGGAGGTGCAGGGCCCGCCTCACGTTCGCCGGATGCTCGTGGCCGCGCGCGACGCGGACGAGCGCGTTGCGCACCTGGTCCGCCCACTGGGTCTCGTCCTTGACCCGCCCGTCGTAGAGCGCCGGGCCTCCGTGGCCGAACACCTCCACGCTCGTGCGGCTCTCACTCGCGCTCGTGCAGCACAACGATCCGGTGCTCGTCGCGCCCGAAGCGTGGAGGCAGAGCAGTGACACCCACCCGAGCGGGTGGCCCGCGGCCCGCACGTCGACGATCTCGCCGAGCCCGGCTTCGAGCAGATCGAGCAGGTGCGGTCCGACGTCGAGCACGGCGCCGCGCTCCAGGCGCCAACCGTGTGCGAACGGTCCTTGCAGGAACGCGCCCGATACGAACCATCCCCGGCCGCCGAGCGGCTCGACGGCTTCGGCCTGCGAGATGAACGCGTCGAGGCCGGGGTTGAACCGGTACGAGAGCATCACGAGCGCACCCACTCCGGCCGCGCCGACCGCGTCGACGATCGCTCGCGCCCCGGCGACGTCGGCTGCCAAGGGCTTCTCGAGCAGCAGCACCTTGCCCGCCTGCGCGGCGCGCACCGCCAGCTCGGGCTGCGCGGCCGGGGCGACGGCGATCGCGACCGCGTCGCAGGTCGCGAACAGCTCGTCGAGCTCCAGGTACGAGGAGACGCCGAGCTGGGTCGCGAGCTGGGCCGCGTGCTTCGGGCGGCGCGACCACACTCCGGTCACCCGCGTTTGCGGGCCGGCGGCGAGCACGGGACCGGTGACCAGCCGGGCCCACGGTCCGGATCCGACGAGGCCGACGGGCAGAGGGTCGCGCATCGGACCGACGTTATCCTTCTGTTCGACATCGCTGATCAAGCCCCGGGAGCGACATGACGGACATGAAGCCGCGCAGTCACGAGGTGACCGACGGGATGGAACGCGCGGGGGCCCGGGCGATGCTGCGCGCGATCGGCATGAACGACGGCGACTGGGGCAAGGCACAAGTCGGTGTGGCGTCGAGCTGGAACGAGGTCACGCCCTGCAACCTGCCGCTCGATCGTCTGGCCAAGCGGGCCAAGCAGGGTGTGCGCGACGCGGGCGGCTTCCCGATCGAATTCGTGACGATCGCGGTGAGCGACGGCATCTCGATGGGCCACGAGGGCATGCGGGGCTCGCTCGTGTCGCGCGAGATCATCACCGACTCGGTCGAGTGCGTGATGCACGCCGAGCGGCTCGACGCGCTCGTGAGCTTCGCGGGCTGCGACAAGAGCCTGCCGGGGATGCTCATGGCGGCGGCGCGTCTCAACCTGCCGTCGGTCTTCCTCTACGGCGGTTCGATCCTGCCCGGCCACTACAAGGGTCAGGCGCTCGACATCGTCTCGGTGTTCGAAGCCGTCGGCGCCTGCGCCGCGGGCACGCTGACCGAGAACGAGCTCGGTGAGATCGAAAAGCGCGCGTGCCCCACCGAGGGATCGTGCGCCGGGATGTTCACGGCGAACACGATGGCGTCGATCAGCGAGGCCATCGGCATGGCGCTTCCCGGATCGGCGGCCCCGCCCGCGGTCGACCGCCGCCGCGACGACTTCGCGTACGAGTCGGGCCGGGCGGTGATGCGCCTGCTCGAGCTCGATCTGCGACCCCGCCAGATCATGACCAAGGAGGCCTTCGAGAACGCCATCGCCGTGGTGATGGCGCTCGG
>DATMUX010000109.1:0-6648 GCA_035563695.1 Acidimicrobiia bacterium | reverse complement strand
TGCTCGCCGTTCGCGAGCACGAGCGGCACGCTCGCCGACGCGTCGCGCGCGTGCCTCAGCTGGCGACGGGAGACGTCGAGACCCACCACGCGCGTGCCGAGCCCGTCGAGCGCGATCGACCATTGCGCCGCGCCGCACCCGAGCTCCAGGACGTCGCGGTCGCGCAGGTCGCCGAGCACGTCGAGCTCGTCTTCCGGAATCCGGTACGCGCCCCACGCGAGCGGCGCGCGCGCCAGCGCATCGCCGTGCGCGGCCTGGTACTCGTCGCTGTCGCCGTCCCAGAACGCTCGGTTGTGCAGGACGTGGTCGGGCGTCGGGCTCACGCCGTGGGCGAGAACCCGGCGAGTGTCATCGGCGAGTCGTGCTCGACGCGGCGGCCCTTCGCCTGGATCGACACGTCGTGACCGGCGGCCTCGGCGCGGAGCGTACCGACGGTGCACTGCTCGCGTGGCCTGATCGAGAACGGATCGAAGCGGAAGAACTTCATGGCGTTGAGGTGCGTGATCTCGTCGATCTCGTGATCGGTGAGATCGGTGGGCTCGAACGCGTCCATGAGCCGCTCGGGGGCGTTCGGCCAGATCGCGTCGCTGTGCGGGTAGTCGGTCTCGATGCAGATGCGATCCGTACCGATCTCGCGCGCGTGGCGTGCACCGAAGTCGTCTTCGATGAAGCACAGCACGACCCGCTCCATGAACACCTGGCTCGGCAGCTTGTCGCCGAAGTCGGCGAACGTCCACGCCTTGTGCGTGGTGTACGTGTGGTCGAGGCGCTCGAGGAAGTAGGGGATCCAGCCGATGCCGCCCTCCGAGAGGGCGACCGTGACGTCGGGGAACCGCCGGAACACCGGCGAGAAGATGAGGTCGGCCGCCGCTTGCACGATGTTCATCGGCTGCAGCGTGATCATCACGTCGACCGGTGCATCGAGCGCGGTGATCACGAGCTTCGACGACGAGCCGATGTGCATGTTCACGATGGTGCCCTCGTCGTTGCACGCCTGCCAGAACGGGTCCCAGTGGTCGGTGTGCAGGCTCGGCAGGCCGAGCGGGACGGGGTTCTCGGGGAAGGTGATCGCGTGACAGCCCTTCTTGGCGACGCGCCGCACCTCGTCGGCCAGTGCATTCGGGTCCCAGATCGGCGGGATCGCGAGCGGGATGAACCGGTCGGGTGCGCTGGCGCACCACTCGTCGATGTGCCAGTCGTTGTACGCGCGGCACAGCGCGAGGGCCGCGTCCTTGTCGTCGAGCGCGCCGAAGAGCCGGCCCGCGAAGCCGGGGAGCGACGGGAAGTTCAGCGAACCGAGGACGCCGTTGGCGGACATGTCGAGCACGCGTTGGCGCGCGTCGTACGTCCCGGGCCGCAGCTCGTCGAAGCTCGTCGGGTCCATGCCGTACTCCTCGGGCGGTCGCCCGGTCACGGCGTTGAGCCCGACGTTCGGGATGTCGAAGTCGAGGAACTTCCAGCGGTCGGTGCCGTCGGGCATGTGCTCGACGCGCGGCGCGATGTCCTTGTACTTCGCGGGAACGTGATGCTCGAACACGTCGGGCGGTTCGACCACGTGGTCGTCGACGCTGATGAGGATCATGTCTTCGAGGCGCATACGAGAAGGATATTGCTAGGTTGCTGGCCCATGTCGTCCTCGCTGCGGCCCATCTCGTCCTCGCTGCGGAACGTGTGTGTCGCGGGCATAGCTCTGGCGGACGGTCCGCACGCGACGGGGCTGACGTCGACGATGCTCTCGGCCCAGGCGTTCCGCCGGGCCCTCGACGATGCCGGGCTCGCGAAGGACGACATCGAGGGGCTCGCCAGCGCCGGGTACGGCGGGATGCACGAAGTGATGCTCGCCGAGTACCTCGGGATCAGGCCGCGGTGGATGGAGTCGACGAGCGTGGGCGGGTCGAGCTTCGAGTTCCACACCATGCACGCGTACCGGGCCATCCAGCACGGTGATGTCGACACCGTCGCGATCATCTACGGCAGCAACCAGCTGTCGGCGTCGGGCCGGACGCTGGGTACGGGCGGGGGCGGCGGTGGCCGGGGCGGGATGGCCATGCCGCTGCCGATGGCGTACGAGTTCCCGACGGGCCTCACGCTCGTCGGCGCGTACGCGATGGCGGCGCAGCGCCACATACACACGTACGGGACCACGTCCGAGCAGCTCGCCTCGATCGCCGTGCAGACGCGCGACCACGCGACGCGCAACCCGAACGCGATGTACCGCGACCCGATCACGGTCGACGACGTGCTCTCGTCGAAGCTCGTCGCCGATCCCTTGCACAAGCTCGACTGCTGTGTGATCTCCGACGGCGGCTGCTGCATCATCTTGACGACGGAGGAGCGGGCCCGCGCGCTCGCCCACGCGCCCGTGTTCGTGCGGGGTGCGGCCGGCGCGAGCACGCATCACTCGATCACGGCGATGGCCGACATGACCCGCACGGCCGCGGCCGTGAGCGGGCCGAAGGCGTTCGCGGACGCCGGGATCACCGCCGGCGACGTCGACATGTTCGCGATGTACGACTCGTTCACCTACACCGTGCTGGTGGTGCTCGAGGATCTCGGCTTCGCGCCGAAGGGCGACGGGGGCGCCTTCGTCACCGACGGTGGCGGCAACCTGCGGCTCGGGGGTGCGTTGCCGACGAACACCGATGGCGGCGGACTGTCGTGCACGCATCCGGGGATGCGCGGCCTCTTCTTGTTGTGCGAGGCCACGCGGCAGCTGCGCGGCGAGGCGGGGGAGAGCCAGGTCGAGGGCGCGGAGATCGCGGTGGCCCACGGCAGCGGGGGCTGGCTGTCGACCCAGGGCACCGTCGTGCTGGGAAGGGAACCCGTGTGATGCCCGCGGATTGGACAGAAGTCCCGAAATGGCTGGTCCCGCGGCCGACGCCCGAAGATCGCGAGTTCTGGGAGGGTGCGCGCCGCGGCGAGCTGCGCATCCAGCGGTGCACGACCTGCGGCCGGCACCAGCACTACGCCCGCATGCTGTGCAGCCATTGCGGGGCGCGGACGCTCGAGTGGGTCACGGCCGGCGGTCTGGGCACCGTGTATTCGTTCACGGTGATCCGCCAGAACGGTGTCCCGCCGTTCAACGAGCGGCTCCCGTTCGTCGTCGCCACCGTCGACCTCGACGAGGACGGCGCCCGGATGATCGCGGCCATGCCGAAGGTCACACCGGAGTCGGTGCACATCGGCCAACGGGTGCGCGCGGACTTCAGGCCCGCGGGCGACGACCTGGGCTTCGTGGATTTCGTCCCGGCCGAGTAGGGCAACGATCGGGACGCAACCCGTGACGTTCGGCCCTCCACCCGGAGGGGCGCGAACGACGACCATGGAGCGGTGGCCGAGGCAATGACCGCTCCCGAACCTGCGACACCGCTCTCGGCGGTGCGGGAGGTGACGCGAGCGTTGCTGCGCGGCGAGGACCCGGAGACGGTGCTCCTGTTGGTTGCCGGCCACGCGCGCCGGCTGGTCGGCGCGGATCTGGCCGCGATCTGCGTGGTTGCCGACCGCGAGACGATGACGGTCCGCACCGCCGTCGGCCGCAACCACGGACGGCTCCGCGACGCCCGGTTCCGGATCGATGGCTCGCTGACGGGGCACGTGCTCGTCACCGAACATGCCGAGATCGTCGACGACGCGCATGACGATCCGCGCGCCGACGCCCGGGCCGTCGAGCTGGGCGGGGTCGGACCCGCGATCTTCGTGCCCCTCGCGTGCCGGGAGGGCGCCTGCGGAGTGCTGAGCGTTGCGAACCGGCGGGGCGGCCGGCGCTTCGATCCGCACGACCTCGAGCTGGTGGAGACGTTCGCGGGCCAGGCGAGCCTCGTGCTCGACATGGTGCGCGCCGAGGAGCGCATCGCGGCCCTGCTCGCGACGGCCGATCGTGAACGGACGGGCCGGACACTGCACGACACGGTGATCCAGCGATTGTTCGCCGCGGGGATGACCCTGGAGGCGGCACGCACGAACGATCTTCCCGCGCCGGCCGATGCGAAGGTTGCGCGCGCGCTCGACGATCTCGACGAGACGATCCGCGAGATCCGCGCGACCGTGTTCGACGCGGGCTGACCGGGCGCGGCGCGCCGGTGCGATCAGGCGCGGGTTCGATCAGGCGTTGACCGGCGCGGTGGACGCGGCTGTCGCCGTCGACGGTGCGGTTGCCGCACCCGGGTTCACCATCGACACGACGAGCTTGGCGAGCACGGCTTCGACTTGTTCGGCGGTGCGCGGAGCGCGGCGGAGCCGCTCGTACATCGAGTACGACGTGAGCGCGCCCAGCGCGTCGACCGCTTCGTCGATCGACCAGTGCGGTCGCATCTGACCGGCCGCATCGAGTGCCTCGACGAGGCGGCGCAGCTGCTTGTCGTCGACCGCGTCCTCGGACGGCTCCGTACCCGTGATCGCGGTGAGCGTGCGCAATCCGCGCATGCGCTCCTCGTGCTCCGACCAGTGCAGGCACGCGTCGCGCAGCATGTCGCGCAAGGCCGTGAGCGGGTCGCCGGTCGGGGCGCGCGGCTCTTCGATCGCAACTCGCTTCGCGATCGTCGCGGCGAGCTCGTCGAGGACCGCGCGTTTCGACCGGAAGTGCTCGTACACGGTGGCGCGGGCGACTCCGGCCTCCTTGGCGAGCTGGTCCATGCTGAAGCCGTTCGGTCCCCGTTCACGGGTGAGACGACCGGCTGCTTCGATGATGCGGGCGCGAGTGGCTCGGACGAGCTCGCGCCGCGTCGGGCTCATGCGACCATCCTGCGGGTCATGTTCGACGGGCTCCCAGTGCTCATCCCCGCCCAGTCGAGTAGCTCTGCATCATTCCATCTGGACACCGGGTGTGCAGAATCTGGGATTCTCGTTTTTTTCGCGCGCGCCGCTCAGACGTCGATCGGGGTGCTCGCCTGGGCCGCGACCAGCTCGAGTTCGCGGTGAAAGACCTTTTCGAACAGTTCGCGCCGGCGCCGGGCCCCCCACAGCTCCAACTCGGGGTCGTCGCGCGTGACGAGGCGCAGCCGCACGAGATCGGCACCGACGAAGACGTGGACGTCGGTCACGACGCCGCGGCGCCCGCGATCGAGACCGTCGGCGACCCGGAGCAGAGCCGCGAGCTTGCGCAGCCGATCCCGGTCGGCTTCGTCGAGGCTCGCGTAGCGCGCTTCGGACGCCTTGGGGTCGCCGCGCCGGTGGTGGCGCACGAGCGCGGCGAGGAACACGACCTCGGCGGGTTCGAAGCCGCGGAGCTCGCCGTTGTCGACCAGGTACGCGGCGTGTCGATGGTGGCCCTTGCGCGACACGTGCTGGCCGATGTCGTGCAGCAGCGCGGCGAACTCGAGCATCTCGCGATCGCGGTCGTCGAGGTGGTGGAGCTCGACCGTCTGGTCGAAGAGGCGCAGCGCCAGGGCCGCAACCCGGCGCGTGTGCGCGACGTCGGAGTTGCAACGGCGCGCGAGCCCGAGCACCGATGCTCGGCGCAACGCGCGCGGATCGTCCGACCAGTCGTTGGGATCATGGGTGCCGACCGCGTCCAGCACGATGCCTTCTCGCAACGCCCAATCGCTCACCGTGATCGCGTCGAGGTCGAAGAGCTCGAGCGCGGTGACGAGCAGGGTCGAGCCCGCGGGCAGCAGCTCCGCGCGTCGCTGCTCCTCGAGTCCGGTCATGCGCCGCCGCTCGGATGTCTTGGCGCGCATGATGTGTTCGTGCAGCTTCAGCACGTCGGCGCGGGTGGCGCGCAGCGCGTTCGTGCTCGCGGGCAGCGCACCGTCGGGCGCGCGCAGGGCCACCGCCATGCGCACGAGATCGTTCAACGTGCCGCTCGTTCCCACGGCCATGCGCAGCGCGCGCGCGTCGATCTCGGGAACGAGCGGTTCGAGGCCGGCGCGCACACGCGCCTCGAGCTGCTTGCGGTCGGCCTTGGCGGGCGGATCGGATCGCACGCACTCGGCCGTGAGGCGTCCGACGCCCAGCGCGAGGCTGGTGGCCCAGCGCAGGCCCGACGCGTCGCCGATCATCACCTCGACGCTGCCGCCGCCGATGTCGAGGCACAGCGCCGGTGCCGGCTCGAGCACGACGCTCGCGCGCACCGCCGCGAACACGAGGCGTGCCTCCTCGATCCCGCTGATGACGTCGACCTCGACCCCGGTGTCGGCCTCGATGCGGTCGACCAGCTCGCTGCCGTTGTCGGCGGTGCGGATGGCGCTCGTCGCCTTGGCGAGGACCTCACGGGCGCCGAGGGCGGCCGCGAGCTGCTGCAACCGGCGCACCGCGGCGACGGCCCGCTCGACAGCCGGAGGCGGAATGCGGTGATGCCGGGCGACCTCGTCGCCCAGGCGCAGCATCTCCTTCTCCCGGGCGACGGCCGTGAAGGTGCCGTCGGGGTGGACGTCGGCAACCAGCAGGTGGAACGAGTTCGATCCGAGGTCGAGCGCCGCAATGCGCATCGTTCGGCAACGCTAGCGACTCGGGCCTCACACGCTTCACATGCAACGTGACGTTCGCAACACGGCGAAAGCGGACGATCAAGACCCGCCGGCGTGGGGCCGACGAGGCGGGTGGCATGCGGGGGTCGGGCGGAGGCGGACCGGCGGGCGCGGCTACCGGGAGTGGGGCTCGCGAACGCAGCGGTGAGGGAGCACGGATGCTCCTCGACGACCTCGCGTCCCA
>DATMUX010000108.1:0-4046 GCA_035563695.1 Acidimicrobiia bacterium | reverse complement strand
GGTGTGCACGACCATCACCGTCCCGAACGACCCGACGAACGCCGTCGCCGGCTCGATCTCCTCGCGCACCCGGTCGAGGAGCCAGTTCGCGTCCGCCTCGGCCTGGGCGTGGAGCGCCGCGACGTGCAGGCGCGCGCCCTCCAGCCGGTCGCGCCGCCACCGGCCCAGAATGCGGTCGCGCGCTGCGGCGACGCCACGCGCCGGACGCAGCGGGTGGGCGTGCCCGTCGCGGAACTCGAACAAGGGCGCGAGCCCGAGCCGGCGCCCGGCCCACCCGGCGATGTTGGGCACCCGGCCGCTGCGCACGAGGTGGTCGAGGTTCGGCACGGTCGCGACGAGACGGACTTGCGCGATCGCGTGCCGCGCCGCGGACTCGACGTCGTCGAGCGACGCGCCCCGCGCCGCGGCATCTGCGGCGGCCAGGACCACCAACGCCTGCGCGCCCGCGGCGGTGGCCGTGTCGATGACGCGCACGGCACCGCCCGCGGCCCGCGCGCCGAGCACGGCCGACTCGTACGTGCTGCTCATCGTCGACGCGATGGTCAACACCACGACGCCGTCGTCGGTCGAGCGGGCGCGCTCCTTTACCGCGGCTTCGAACTCGCCCGGCGGCGGACCCGATGTCTTGACGTCGGGCTGGGCCAGCAGATCGACCGCGGGAACGTCGCCCTCGCGGACCGCTTCCCCGCCGACGGTCAACCACATGGGGACGACGGCGATGTCGCGCGCTTCGGCGATCGCGGGCGGCAGCGCGGCCGCGCTGTCGGTCACGATCGCGACGGCCATCACGCTCCTTCCGGCTGCGGCCGGTCGGCCGCCGACCGCGACGTTCCGCCTGCGGGCATGCGTACCCACGCCGAGCTCAGCATCACGAGGATCCCCGAGCACAACAGGACGAGGCGGGACGGCGCCAGCGTACCGACCACCGGCCACGCGACGTTCCCCACGAACTGTCCGGCGGCACCCGCGCCGACTGCGGCGAGCGCGAGACCCGACCGGATGACGATGTGGAACGCGGCGAACGCGATGACACGGTCGTTCCCGCCGGTCATCGATTGCAATGCACCCATGCCCGACGCCAAGGTCCAGGCGGTGGCGGCGCCGAACGCGGCCGCGCCGAGGAACGCCGGTGCCGTCGTGGGGGCGAGACTGAACGCGGCCACGATCGCGCCCAGCGCGAAGACGCCGATCCGCGTCGACCGCAGGCGTTCGAGCCCGTGGAAGCGCTGCAGGAGCACGAGGCCGCCACCGGCGCCCACGCCGAACAAGACGATCAGCACGCCGAACTCGGCGTTGCTCGCGCCGAGCACCTTGCGCACGAACTCGATCCCGAGCGAGAACAACGCGCCCAGCCCGAGCGCGACCGCGATGGTCGCGGGCAGCACCGCCCGCACCAGCGGCAGCGCGAACGCGTCGCGGAAACGCACGGGCACGGAGGCCTCGGCGTGCGGCGCGGGCTCGAGCTCGCCGGTGGGGTTCGAGAGCTGTGTGAGCCGCCGGATCATCGACGCCGAGACGAGAAACGACGCCGCGTCGAGCCAGAACACGAGCGGCAGCGTCCGCCCGAACAAGCTGCTGCCCGGGAGCGCCGCGACGATCGCGTAGACGGCCGCGCCCAGAGGGATCGTGCCGTACGACGACCCGAGCACGAGCCCGTTGGCCACTTCGAGGTCGTCGGGCGCGACGAGATCGGGAATCGACGCGTCACGCGCCGGCAGGAACACGAGGCTGCCGACCTCGACGAGGAACGCCCAGAGGTAGATCCACCACAGCCCGCGGATCAGCGGAACGACGGCGATCATCCCGGCGCGCGCCACGTCCATCGTCACCATCGTCTTGCGCCGGTCCCAGCGGGATGCCGCGCGCGCGACGAGCGGGCCGCCGACCGCGGCGGGCAGGAGCCGCAGCGCGAGGATCCCGCCGACGGCCGTCGGTGATCCCGACTGCTGGTACACGAGCGCGATGAACGCGAACGTGGCCATCCAGTCGCCGAGCGCGGAGACGGCCTGGCCGACGAGCAGCGTGCGGAACCCGCCCGGGCGCAGGAGCCGCGGCGTCGTCACCGCGTGACCTCGTCCCCCAATGGGTCGCGATCGAACAGCAGCCGGGTCGCGTAGACGCGCCAGGACGGGTCGTGCGGCGGCGCGTTGCCCATCATCCGCTTGGCCCACATCGGCGCGACGACACACGCGGCGGCGAACGCGCCGCGCGCGCCATGGGTGCGCGCGAGCACCGGGACGAGCGCGCACTGTGCCGCGAACCCGCCGAGACCCGTCTCGCCGGCGGCCTTGCCGGCGACGAGGCCGCCGAGCAGCACCGGGACGCCCGGCCACGCCTGCGCGCCGAGCACCCCCAACGCCGGCGCGATGCCCCGCCCGCCCGCGCCGCGCAAGGCCGGCGACCAGTTGTGCCCCGTGATCGCCGCGCCGCCCGCGAGCGCCGCGAGGACCGGCCGGTCCCGACCGGCGAGCACCGGGCCGAGCGCGCCCTTGGCGATGTCGAGGATGCCGGTCGCCGCGAGCGGCCCGAACCCGGCCACGCGGTACAGGCTCGTGCCCGACACGGTGCCCGTGTCGACTTCGCGCAGGTCGATGCCGGCGCGCCACCGCGCCGCGATGTTGGAACTCGGGAACGAGCCCGCCAAGAACGCGACACCCAGCACCGTCGAGCGCTTCACGGCCATCAGTCTTGCCGCGAACGGCGCTCGACCGCCGGGTGTTCCCCGGCCGCTCGCGCGAGTAGCTTCCGCAGCATGGTGAACGTGTCGACACGCGACGTGACCGTCGAGACCTCCGACGGGCCGATGCGCCTCTACGAGGCGGTGCCCGACGGCGGCGGGCGCGGCGGCATCGTCGTCATCCAGGAAGCCTTCGGCGTGAACGGCCACATCGAGGACGTGACCCGCCGGGCAGCCGCGGCCGGGTATCACGCGGTCGCCCCCGACCTCTTCCACCGCTCGGGTCCCGGATCGATCGTCGAGTACGGCCAGTTCGACAAGGTCCTCGAATTCTTCAAGGACGTCGGCGGCGACGACGCCGTGCTCACCGATGTCGACGTCGCGATCGGGCACCTGCGCGGCGCGGGTCATCCCGACGACCGCATCGGCATCGTCGGCTTCTGCTTCGGCGGCCGGGTGACGTTCCTCGTCGCGCTGCGCTACGCGCTCGGCGCCGCGGTGGGGTTCTACGGCGGCGGCATCGTGACGGGCCGCTTCCCCCAGTTCCCGCCGCTCGTCGGCGAGACCGCGTCGCTGCAGACGCCGTGGCTCGGATTGTTCGGCGACCAGGACGGCTCGATCCCGGTCGACGACGTCGAGCAGCTGCGCGCCGCGCTGCGCGACGCGAAGGTCGACACGGAGATCGTCCGCTACCCCGAAGCCGGACACGGGTTCCACTGCGACCAGCGGCCCGATTACCGCGCGGCCGATGCGGCCGACGCGTGGAAGCGCGCGCTCGACTGGTTCGCGTCGCACGTCGGGTGACGGCATCACCGTGACGGCGTTCGATGCGCAGCGCCTGCACGCGGCGCTGAGCGCGATCGACGAGGCGAACCGCGCCGATCCGACGACCGTCACGGTGGGCGATCGCACCGGCCCGAAGGAGATCGTGCACGCGGAGCTCGTCACGGCGTGGGTGCGGCGACTCGTGCCGGACACACCCGAGGCATTGGTGCTCGCGGCCCGCGGCCATCACCTGCGCCGCTGGACCGTGCCCCGCGCGACCTACGCCGCCGGGCGCGCGGGCTACCTCCGCTGGCGCAAGGACCTGCACGACCAGCACGCGCGCGAGCTCGGTGAGATCCTCACGCGCGCCGGCTACGACGACGCGATGGCCGCACGCGTGCAGGCGCTCGTGCGCAAGGACGGTGTCGGGCGCGCGGGCGCGGGTGCCGATGCGGATGCACAGGCGCTCGAGGACGCCTTGTGCCTGGTGTTCCTCGAGACGCAGCTCCCCGACGTCGCCATCCGTCTCGAACCCGGCACGCTGGCGGGTGTGCTGTCGAAGACGGCCCGCAAGATGAGTGCCGTCGGGCGCGCGCACATCTCG
>DATMUX010000107.1:0-4414 GCA_035563695.1 Acidimicrobiia bacterium | reverse complement strand
ACCCGGCCGCGATCGACTTCGTGCTGGGGAAGACCGGGGCGCCGTCGCTGCAGGCGGTCGTGCACTGCTACGGATCGAACACGTTCGTGATGTCGATGCTCGGCGGCTGGATCGATCCGCAGAAGGTGCGCTCGGTCGTGTGCTCGCAGGTCGCCGCGCACCTGAAGACGGGGCTTCTCGCGCGCTTCGAGGGCGGGCTCCACCTCCCGGGCATGCTCCACAAGCTCGGTATCACGTCGCTGACCGCATACGTCGACGAGAACGAGGATTGGCGAAACAAGCTGTTCGACACGATGTTGCACCTCGAGTGGGTGCCGCCCGGCCAGCACTGCCGCAGCGCGGTGTGCCATCGCATCACGTTCATCTACGGCCTGCTGTACCAGCACGAGAACCTCGATACGCGCTTTCACGACAACCTCCACGAGCTGTTCGGCGTGGCGAACATCGCGAGCCTGGAGCAACTCGCGGCGATGGTCCGCGCGGGTCATCTCGTCGACCAGCACGGCAAGAACGCGTACCTCGAGCCGGCGACCAATCTCGCCCGTCTGAAGCTTCCGATCCGGTTCGTCTCGGGATCGAAGAACCACTGCTACCTGCCCGAGAGCACGGAACAGACACTCGAGCTGCTGGCGAGCGCCAACGGCCCCGATCTGTACGACCGCGTCGTCGTCGACGGCTACGGCCATCTCGACAGCATCTTCGGCGCGCACGCCGTCGACGACGTGTACCCCAAGATCCTCGAGCACCTCGACCGGACCGCCGTGCCCGGGAGCCCGGTGCGGGCCCGCGCCCCGCGCACGCCGCGCTGACGGTGGCGCGTCGCTTGACGCAAACGTGACGCGCGAGCCCGGACGTGTCGAAGGGCAGTTGAGCGGCTGTCGAGGACCGGTCGAACTGCCGGCCCCATTGTGAGCATCGAGGATCTGCCTGCTCGAAGGGGGACCGAAGATGTCTCGTGCGACTCTCGCTCGGCTCCGTACCATCGACTTGTTCGACTGCTGCCGGCGTCGCGATCTCGCGACGATCGACGGTCTCGGTGCAACCCTCGACCTCCGCGCCGGTTGCACGCTGTGCCGTGAGGGGAGGCCGGGAGCCGAGTTCTTCGTGCTGCTCGACGGCCTCGTCGATGTCCACACCGCGTCGGGCACGGCCGCCGTCCTGCGTCCCGGTGCCTGGTTCGGAGAAGCCGCGCTGATCGACCACGCGCCCCGGCGAGCGACCGTCACGGCCCGCACGCCGGTGATCGTGATCGTGTTCGGCAAGCGCGAGTTCACGTCGCTCCTCGCCTGCGCGCCCGGCGTCCGCGAGAAGCTCGAGCGGACGACCGCCCATGTGGTCGCGGGAGACGCACCGACCGGGCAACCGTGGTTCCAGCCGCTGCCGAGCCGGCCACCGGTAGCGATGTTCGACCACGTGTGACGACGCGCATGCCGCGCCACATCATTGGCCCGGAACCATGAATGGGTTGTGCGGGACCGAGTCGTTGCCTAGGTTCGCCCTCGACGGGGCGACCGGTACGAGGACGAAGGCAGGAACGGCGCGGACGTGAAGGCGCAGGCGGATCTCGTTCTCGAGGGCGGAGGCGTCAAGGGGATCGGGCTCGTGGGCGCGGTCGCCCGTCTCGACCGTGACCTTCGTTTCGAGCGCGTCGCCGGCAGCTCGGTCGGCGCGCTCGTCGCGGCGTTGGTCGCCGCCGGCTACGACGGCGACGAGCTGCACGCGACGCTGCTCGACTTCCCGTTCGGGAAGGTTCGCCACCGGTCCGGCTTCGACGAGGTTCCCCTGATCGGCCCCGCGTCATCGCTGGTCATGGGCAGGGGGATCTACGACACCACGTTCGTCCGGGATTGGCTCGCCGATCGGCTCGAGCGGCGGGACGTCCGCACCTTCGGCGACCTGCGCCACGCCGACTCGGGATCAGCGTTCGCCGAGGCTCGTCGCTTCCGCCTCGTCGTCACCGCGACCGACGTCACGAGCGGCGAGCTCCTCTACCTGCCGTGGAACTACGGGTCACACTTCGGCCTCGATCCCGACGCCCAGCTCGTCGCCGATGCCGTCGCCGCGTCGATCGCCATCCCGTTCTACTTCGATCCCCTCCACCTCACCGACGTGCGCACGAACCGCACCCACACCCTCGTGGACGGGGGAGTGCTGTCGAACTTCCCGATCACCGTCTTCGATCGCTCCGACGGCGAGCAGCCCCGATGGCCGACCTTCGGCGTGAAGATCGTCCCGCAGCTGCCCAGCCACGATGCCGAGATGATCCCGATCGCCGGGCGCATCCACATCGCCGGCGTGCGCCAGCTCGAGTCGGTCGTCGCGACGATGATCGCCGGACGCGACCAGACCTATCTCGAACGTCCCTGCGTCGCGATGCGCACGATGCAAGTCGACACCCACGAGGTCAGCATCGTCGACTTCGGCGTCGACGACGCGACGAAGCAGCTCGTCTTCGCGAACGGGTGGAACGAAGCCGATCGTTTCCTCGCCGGGTGGAGCTGGCCGAACTACCTCGCGCGCTGCGGGACGCGGCGGGAATAGCACCAACGAGCCGCGTCGCGTGCTCGCGTCGCGGGGATTGACGAGGGACAGACCGACATGACCGCCTCCCCTTCCGTCGAGCAGAGCCCGGCCACCAAAGCAGATCTCGTCCTCGAGGGCGGAGGCGTGAAAGGCATCGGCCTGCTCGGAGCGGTCTCGACACTGGTCGACCGCGGCTACACGTTCCCCCGCATCGCCGGAACCAGTGCCGGCGCGATCGTCGGGGCGCTCGTGGCAGCGTACGTCGCGACGGGTTCCAACGTCGACGACCTCATGCCCGTCATGCGTGCGCTCGACTACAAGGACTTCCGCGACGAGACGCCCCTCGACCACCTCGGTCCTCCGGGCAAGGCCGCAGAGCTCCTGCTCGGCCGCGGCATCTATAAAGGAGACTTCCTCGTCCACTGGCTCTCCGACCAGCTCGGGCGCGTCGGCGTGGAGACCTTCGGCGACCTCCGCATCACCGACGCCGACGACCCCGGAAGCTCGCTCGCACCCGATCAGCGCTTCCGGCTCGTCGTCATGGCGAGCGACATCTCGAAGGGCCAGCTCGTCAGGCTCCCGTGGGACTGCCGCGACCACTACGGCATCGATCCCGACCGCCTCCGCATCGTCGACGCGGTACGCGCGTCCATGTCGATCCCGTTCTTCTTCCACCCCGCGTCGCTGACGTGCGGCGACAAGAGCAAGGTCACGCTCGTCGACGGTGGCATGTTGTCGAACTTCCCGATCGACTGCTTCAACCGCACCGACGGAAAGCCGGCCCGCTGGCCCACGTTCGGCGTCAAGCTGTCGGCCAAGCCCGACGCCCGGCAGGTGCCGCGCGAGGCGGACAACGCCGTCGAGCTCGCGATCGCGTGTCTCGAGACATTGCTCGCGGAGCACGATGCGTACCACCTCGACGACGAGCACGTCACCGAGCGCACGATCTTCGTCGACACGCTCAACGTCTCGGCGACGGACTTCGACATCGACACGGCCACGCAGCAACGGCTCTTCGACAACGGTCAGAGAGCTGCGAAGACGTTCCTCGACTCGTGGCCGCCCGGCGCGAAAGCGTCACCGACGGGTCCGGGAGGCTCCTGAGATCGTGCGCGCCGGCGATCCGGGACGCGTCGAACGTTACGCCTGGCTGTACGAGCAGCTGCTTCGCATCGAGGAGCACCGCACGTCCGAGCTGCAGAACCAGCAGACGCGTATCGCGACGGTCCTCGTTGCCAACGGTGTCCTGCTGGGACTGCTCGCGACCGCAGGCGTCTTCGCGGAGCACCCGGCCACAGTCCCGCAGCACACCCTCCTGGTCGTGGCGTTCCTCGTGCTCGCCGCGGCCGCGCTGCTCGGTCTCGGTGCGCTGTGGCCCCTCACGCGCATTCGCGATTGGTCCCGCAAGCCGACATCCTTTGCGGACGACCCCGGCCTGTTCCTCGAACCGCGGTTCTTCCGAGACCGGGATCCGGATCGGGACCGAGACACCAAGGCCGGACCGACCGCCGCGGAGCGCGGCGAGCTCGAGCTGTTGCAGTTGCTCACGAAGAAGCTGGCCGCGAACATCGAAGGCAACAAGCCGGCCCGGACGTTGAAGATTCGCCGCAACTTTCTCTACCTGCAGCTCGTCGCGATCGGCGGCGCCGTGGCGCTGCTGGCAATCGCCGCCGGACGCGTGCTGTAGCTTCCAGTCGGTCGGCGGGCACTCACGGGCGGTACGCTCGGCCCGTGCGTCAGGGACGACGCGCGACGGCGGCGTAGCCGAGTGGCCCAGGCAGAGGTCTGCAAAACCTTCTACGCGGGTTCGATTCCCGCCGCCGCCTCCATGTGATCCCCCGTCGGGAGAGCCCAACGACGACCCGACCGTGAGAACATGACCGGAATATAG
>DATMUX010000106.1:0-2656 GCA_035563695.1 Acidimicrobiia bacterium | reverse complement strand
ATCTGTCGTGCACGTACTGGACTGACACGCACGACACGTGCACGGCCGAGTGTCGCGCCGAATGGCACTTCGACGACGCGACCCGAATCGCGGTGTGGAACAAGTTCAAGGACGCGCCGCCGCCCGTCGGCTACGACCCGGCGATCGTCCCCGCGTGGGAGAGCCCGACGGCCGACAGCTTTGCCGCGCTGCGGCTCGAGCCGTGGCGGCTGCGCGTGTTCCCGGGAACGGTGCTGCTCACCGGGGGCCGGCAGGGCGAGGTCCTCGTGTGGCAGTCGTAGCCGGTCAGCCGGTCAGCTGCTCCTCCGCTTCTCCTCCAGACGCCGCCGTACGATGTCGCGGCGTTCCTGCACCTCGCGGTAGGTGAGGCGCTCGACGTCGGGCACGCCCATCGCGGCTTTGATCGCGTTCATGTCGAACTCGTGCGCGACCGCGGGATCGAGGCCGAGCTCGGCCGCGAGCCGTGCACCGTGGCGGTGCGCGATCTCGGCGTGCACCTGCTGGATCTCGCCGAGGATGTCGAGATCGGGCGCGAGACGCGCGATCGCACCGTCGAGGAACATCATGTTCTTCACGAACAACATGAGCTCCTTCGGTGCGCGCGCGCCGTAAGCCAGCAGTTTCTTCGTGAGGTCCTGCAGCTCGGCGACGAGCTCGTCGGCCGACAGCGTCGTCGGGTCGATCGTTCGATCGAGGCCGAGATCCCGAAAGACCGCGTCGAGATCGGTATCGGGCGGGAACGCGCCGAGATCGCGCAGTGCACCGAGCTGCGCCATGGTGTCGCCGCTCGTGGCGCCGACGAGCAGCATCATGAACGCGAGCCGCTTGGTCTCGTCGAGACGCCCGGTGATGCCGAAGTCCATCAGCACGGTGCGCCCGTCGGGACGGACCATCAGGTTGCCGCCGTGCAGATCGCCGTGGAACACGCCGAACAGCATGGCGCCTTCCATGAACGACACCAAGCCCGCGTGCAGCACCGCTTCGGTGTCGACCCCGGCCGCGCGCATCGACGCGACGTCGTCCCACGGGATCCCGTCGAGCCGCTCCATCACGAGCACGCGGCGCGTCACGAGCTCGGGATGCGGCCGGGGGACGATCGTCGCCCGCTGGTCGGTCTCGGCGAGCACGCGCGCGATGTCGAGCATGTTCTCGGCCTCGAGGCGGAAGTCGAGCTCCTCCACGATCGTCTCGGCGAACAGCTCGATCAGCGCGGGCGGGTTCGCGAGCGCCGACACGGGGATGCGCCCGATGAGATGAGGCGCGAGCCACGCCATCGCCTCGATGTCGTCGCGGACCAAACGCGCGATCTGCGGGCGCTGCACCTTCACGACGACGTCCTCGCCGGTACGCAGCCGCGCGCCGTGCACCTGCGCGATCGACGCCGCCGCGATCGGGGTGCGATCGAACGACGCGAACACGTCGTCGAGTGAGCGGCCGAGCTCCATCTCGACGACGCGCCGCACGTCGGCGAACGGCTCGGGCGGTACGCGGTCGCGCAACAGCTTGAACTCGCTGACGAGCTCGGGTGGGAACAGGCCCTCACCACCCGAGATGATCTGGCCGAGCTTGATGTAGGTCGGGCCGAGGTGACCGAACGCGACGCGCAGACGGCGCGACAGGTCGATGCGCGAATGGGGCGCACCCTTGCGGCGTGCGCCGGCCGCCCACACCCCGAGGGCCGTCCCGACGCGGGACACGACCTGCACGAGCCGCCCGAGCGGCGGCAGGTGTCCGGTTTCGAGCCACCGGGGCACCTGGGCCCGGGCCTGCTCGCGCAGCCGGTCCACGTCGCGCCGCCACACCATCGACCCGGGTTCCACGAGCCACGGCCCGCGATCGGTGAACGATCCGATCGCGACGTCGGCGGCCGGCCCGGCCGCGCTGGTGTCCATGAACCCGAAACGATAGGGGCGCCGGAACGTTGGCACGTCCCGGCGCCCCATCACGAGGTCACGCAGTCACGCTCGGGTCAGGGCAACCCCGCGCAGCGGCCGCCCCACGGCCCCGCGCCCGAACTGTGGTACAGGAACAGCGCGAGCTGGTCCTGGTCGGCGGGCGCGGCTGCGGCCGGGTCGACCCCGACGAGGTCGGGACGCCCCGCGGCTCGCGCCACGTTGTTCCACGTCGACCGCAGGAACTGGTACGCGCCGTGATACAGCCCGTCGGAGCTGACGGCGTGGTAGCCGCCGGCCGAGTCGGACTCGTGCGCACGGGTGCACACCAGGAACGGGTCCTGCGACGGGTTCGGGTCCGCGGCCGGGGGCGCAGGCAGCGGCGCGTAGCTCAAGGCCAGCCAGGCCCCACCACCGCGCCGGGTGGCGATGCCGACCACGGGGTGCTGCCCGGCGAGGAAGTCGTATGCGGGCGGTGCGTACGACGGCGCGCCGCCGAAGCCGGTAACGGCTCCATCGTTGCGCACGACCATGTAGCCCCGGCCGTTGGTGGGAACCGTGATCCCGGTCGCGACGTGCCCGCCCGACATCGATACGGCGCCCGCGAAGCGAGCGTCGCCGAAGGCGAACACTCCGCCGTCGGCTGACAGCAGGTAGTAGCCGAAGCCGGAGGCGGTCGGTGCGATGCCGATGACCGGCGCGCCGTGACGGATCGCGGTGGCCGAGCCCTCGAACGCCGCGTCGCCGAAGGCGAACACGCCGCC
>DATMUX010000105.1:0-3266 GCA_035563695.1 Acidimicrobiia bacterium | reverse complement strand
TCACCTGGCACTCCGTCGAGCGGACCGCCGTGCTCAGCATGTGGCACGGCGACACCTGTACCGCGACGTTTCAACTCCCGAGCGAGGACGCCGCGCGGTTGATCGCGCACCTCGCCGACGGTCTGGCCGAGCTCGCGACCGACGCTTCCGTGGTTCAGTCTCGTGATGCGCGCCGGGAATCGCGCATCGCGAGCGCCGGCCGGCGACTGCGCGAATCGGTGCGGGGACTGACGCGTCGCGCGCGCTGATCCGGTCTGCGGACGGGCAGCGGAGATCGGTTCGTAGCGGACGATTCCGCGGAAGCGCGCGATTCCGCGGAAGCGCGCAGCTCCGATGCATTCCACGAGCGCGGGGAAGCTCGCCCATCGGCACGAGCTGGCTCCGCTGGTATGGGGCGCGATTCCGCGGAATCGCGGGCGCTGCGATGCGTTCAGCGTGTGGCGGATACTGGCAACGAAGCTCGTCGTCGATCGGTATGAGCTCGCTCCGCCGGAGATGCGCGCGATTCCGCGGAAGCGCGCGCGTCGACGAATTCGAAAGCGAGTGTCTGTGCGGCCCGCGTCAGCGCGGATCGGCGCGATCGAGGTGCCAGTGCCGGGCGATCTGGCCGTACCAGCCGTCGTCCTTCGCCGGGAGGACCAAACATCGGCTGATCGTGCGCTGGCCGCCGTCCTGATCGCCGTACAACAGATCGATGGTGAACGGCTGGTGCTCCGCGAGCACGCGCAGGAACTCCCCGTAGAGCGGATCGTCCTCGCCGCGCAGTGCGCTCTCCCAATAGCCGGAGCCGTTCGGGGGAACGTAGAGATCGATCGCCAGCCGCCGGAACGCATCGATGTCGGCATGCGGATCGTCGGCGTGCAGCCACTTCGGCGCCGGCGACCACCCGTGCAGCAGTGCGAGCCCGGTGCCGACGTTGCGCAGGCCGATCGCGAAGTAGATGGTCCCGCCGTCGTGCTCGGCGATC
The DNA here is from genome assembly GCA_035563695.1 of Acidimicrobiia bacterium. Taxonomy (GTDB): domain Bacteria; phylum Actinomycetota; class Acidimicrobiia; order IMCC26256; family PALSA-610; genus DATMUX01. The sequence goes on along the minus strand of DATMUX010000105.1, from coordinate 2,299 downwards.
GCCCGCCCGCCGCTCAGCAGAGCCTTGTGGTCGTACCAGACGACCTTGTGATCGGGGTCGTCGGCACGTGATGTGACGAGCAGCGGGCGGAGCCCGGTGAGCAGCGCCTGCTCGGCGATCCGCGCGGATCGGTTCGACGATCGCACCGCGGTGAACGTGGCCGCGGCGAGCACGAGCGTGCCGCACGCCGTCGCGAACGCCGAGATCGTCTGCCAATCGACCATGGCGTCCGAGCTCCTCTTCGCCGGTTCCGACTGCATGTTGCTTGCTCCGAACCGGTCTCGCCACTGCGCCCGCGTTGCGATCGGCCATACTCGGGCCGTGTCCGATGCCGACGTCCCAGTCTCCGGCGTGTGCCGGGACGATCTCCTGCCGGTCCAGCAGGCGTTCCGAGCGAACTTCACCGAGCGCGGCGAGGTCGGTGGGGCAGTATGCGTGATCATCGACGGCGAGGTCGTCATCGACCTCGTGGGCGGCTGGTCCGACGCCGCCCGCACGCAGCCGTGGACGGCGGACACGCTCGTGAACATCTACTCGGCGGGCAAGGGCGTCCTCACGACGCTCGCGCTGCAACTCGTCGACCGCGGGGAACTCGAGCTCGACGCGCCGATCGGTGCGCTCTGGCCCGAGTTCGCGTGCGCGGGAAAGGAACGCGCGACTGTTCGGCACGCGTTCACGCACCAGGCAGGAGTGCCGGCGATCCGCGAGCCGCTCACGAACGACGATCTGTGGAAGTGGGATCGCATGGTCGGCGCGGTGGCCGCGACGGAAGCGTGGTTCGAGCCCGGGACCCAGGTCGTCTACCACACCAACACCTACGGGCATCTGCTCGGCGAGATCCTGCGCCGCGCGGGCGGACTCGGACCGGCGGATGCGCTGCGCCGTCTTGCCACCGACGTCGACGCCGACATCTGGTACGCGCTGCCGCCCGATGTCCAGGCTCGTTGTGCGGAGGTGCTCTTCGAGCCGCCGGCGGAGCTGCGCGACGCGCTCGCCCGCAACGCGGATTCCGTCGACGGAGTCGGTCGCATGATCCTGCTCGCCTACACGAACCCGCCCGGGTACGGATCGTCGGGTGTCGCCAACTCACCCGAGTGGCGGGGTGCCGAGATCCCGGCCGCCAACGCGCACGCGACCGCGCGAGGCCTCGCGCAGCTCTACGCCGCGCTGCTCGTTCCCGACCGCGTGATCTCGCCCGCGCTGCTCGCGGAGGCGACGCGTGTACAGGCGGCGGGGCCGTGTCCCGTGCTCGGCGAGTACATCGAGTACGGGCTGGGCTTCGTGCCGACCTCGGCCCGCCGGCGGATGGGAACCAACCCGCGCAGCTTCGGTCACTTCGGCAGCGGCGGTGCCGTCGGCTTCGCTGATCCGGACGCGGGGGTCGCGTTCGGGTACGTGATGAATCACGTCATCCCGCGCTGGCAGAGCACGCGCAACCGGGCACTCATCGATTCGCTCTACGCCGTGCTCTGACACGGAATGTCGGGGCGCCGCAGTGCGCCGGGCGCGTACGCTCGCGCCGTGCAGGTGGTGTTCTACGTTCACGACCCGGTCAAGCGGATCGTCGGCTGGGAGGCCCGGCTCGGGAAGCGCCGCCGGGTACCGGGCTCCCTGATGGGCTACGGCCGCGACGTTCCCCACGACCTCGTGCAGTACGTGGTCGAGGCGGCCACCGGTTACGACTATGGATTCTGGGGTCTCGTGGCGCGCGGCGCGACCTTCCGCAGCACCGGGCGTCGCCGCAGCAAGCCCGGCCGCGCACTGATCGCGCAGCACCGGCGCGAGCTGGTCGCCGCGGAGCACCTGGCCGGCCGGCACGTCGCCGAGTGGCGCGCGGGAGCGCGCACGCCGGTCACCGACGCGCTCGAGCGCGCGCGTGCGCAATGGGGTCAGTTGTCGTTCGGCGACACCTTGGTGTTCGACTGGCCGTCGGCGCGCGGCGAGATCGTGCGTTCGTCGTCGGCGGCCGTGCCGGTCGCGCGCCGGTAGGTGCTCATCCACTCGGTGCTCAGCTCGTCGGCGAGCCGCCGGTGGCGCACTTCGATGGTGCGTCCCGCGGGGAGGCGCAGCTCCAGGAAGTCGAGCACGCGCTGCGTCGTGGCGACGGGATCGGCCGCGAGATCCTCGTAGCGCACGTCGTACGCATCGATGCCGTTCGCGTCGAACCAATCGCGCCAGGCCTGGTTGTGCTCCTCGATCGTCTGGATGAGATCACTGATTGCATTGCGATCGAAGTCGGGCCGCGCGGCCGGCGCGTCGCCCGGCGCGTCGACCTCCTCGAACCACACGCCGGTCTGTT
>DATMUX010000104.1:0-2064 GCA_035563695.1 Acidimicrobiia bacterium | reverse complement strand
GGCCGCCTCCATCGGCCAGGTGCATCGGGCGACCCTCGACGATGGCCGCCGCGTCGCCGTGAAGGTGCAGTATCCCGGCGTCCGCAGGGCGATCGAACACGACCTCGCGAACGTTAAGCTCATGGTGTCGCTCGTCGGCGCGATGTCGCCCGGCATCGAGCCCGGCCCGATCGTCCGCGACCTGAAGGAGGGCCTGCTTGGCGAACTCGACTACCTGCGAGAGGCCGCGTCGCAGCGCCGCTTCGCCGACCACTTCCGCGGCCACGCCTTCATCAAGGTGCCGGAGGTCGTCACCGAGCTCACGACGCCGCAAGTGCTCGTGCAGGAGTTCATCGAAGGGCGCCCGTTCGCCACGCTCTACGACGCCGATCAGGCCACGCGCGATCGCATCGCCGAGATCATCTTCCGCTACGCCTTCGGATCGATCTACCGCTACCGCCTGTTCAACGGCGACCCGCACCCCGGCAACTATCTCCTCCTGGACGATGGCGGCGTCGCGTTCGTCGACTACGGCTGCGTCGCCGAGTTCTCGGAGCGCGCAATCGCCGGCTTCAAGCGCGTGCTCGACGCACTGATGACGGACGACCTCGAGGAGTGGCGGCATGCCATCGTCGACATGGGCATCCTGCGCGCCGATACGCCGTTCACGACCGACATGGTGTACGAGCACATGCACTGGTACTGGGCGCCCGTGCTCGAGGACGAGCTGACCTTCACTCCCGAGCTGGCGCGCGAAATGGTGCTGCGTAACACGCAGACCATCGGGCTTGGCGGCCGCATCAACGCGCAGTGCAACGTGCCCGAGGGCATGATCTTCCTGACGCGCATCAACTTCGGGCTCTCGGGGCTGCTTGGCAACCTGCACGCGCGCGGCCCCTGGCGCGGCATCATCCGCGAGTACGTCGACGGCTGCCCGCCATTCACCGAGTTGGGCCGCCTCTCCGCCGCCACCTCCCCCGGCCCGAGCGTCTAGCAAACCCGTGGCGCGCGTTAGCTCCGCGTCGCGATCCACCGCAGCGCCGCCTGCAGCGCCCGCAGCGGCAGCGCCCGATCCGTCGACGAGAGCCATGCGACGGTGTGCGGCGGCATCGAGATTAGACTGTGGTCGAAGCGCACCTGCCCGCCGGTGCCTCCGTATCGCCGGTCGTCGGTGGATGCCACTACCGTCCACTCGCGCCCGAGGAGGCTATGCGGCACCCGTAGCGTGCCCGGCGCTGCGTCGATCCCTATGCCGGTGTTCGCCGCCAGCAGCCTATGCTCGCGCCCGTGCCACATGTGCACCAGCAGCAATTCCCCCGCCACGTCGACGCGCATCCGCTCACGGTCCTGCCGCCGCAGCACGGCGTCGCTTCGCCGCAGCGCAAGCAGCTCCGCATACATGGCGAACGTCTGCTCGCCGATACCCTCGTCGCGCTCACGGAGATCCAGCTTGGAGTCGAGAAACGTCTGCTCCGACTGCGGGTCGGGGATCTCGCGCTGCTCGCGCGGGTTATCGAGCCCGGCCGGCCCTGCGACCTCGCGCCGCCGGCCCTCCGTGATTCTCCGCCCGAGCGATGGTTCGTGGTCGCAAAAGAAGTAGAAGCGCGACGACGACGCGAACTCCTGCCCCATGAACAGCATCGGCGTGTACGGCAGAAGCAGCGCCAGCGCCGTCCACGCCCGGTCGACGTCCGGCCCGACGAGGTGCGACAACCGCCGTCCGAACGCGCGGTTGCCGATCTGGTCGTGGTTTTGGATGCAATAGATGAACGAGCGCGCCGGCAGCCCGTCGCTCGGCGTGCCGCGCGGCGCGCCGGTGAGCTTCGACGGCTGTCCCTCGAATAGCCAACCGCGGCGGATCGTGCGGGCCAGTTGGTCCAGGGTGCCGTCGTAGTCGACGTAGTAGCCCCTGTGCTCGTGGCTCGCCGCCGTGTGTACCGAGTGGTGGAAGTCGTCGACCCACACGGCGTCGATCCCGAAGCCGCTCTCGCTCGCCGGCCGCAGGTAGCCAGCGTCGTTCTCCGGCGTCTCGGCGATGAGAACCGTGTCGCGATCAACGCTCGCGCGCGCAGCCGTCGCGATCTC
>DATMUX010000103.1:0-3808 GCA_035563695.1 Acidimicrobiia bacterium | reverse complement strand
CGTGTCCGACACCCACGGCATGAAGGCGATGCGCCGCGCCGCGGTCGAACCGTACGCGCAACGGTGCTTCTCGGGCCAGGACCTCTTCGACACCGAGCTGATCCTGCGCGCGGAGCGGGCCGGACTGCACACCGACGAGATTCCCGTCGTCGTGCACGAGCTGCGGCCGGCGCGCAGCTCGTTCCTCTCGCGGGTTCCGCGTACGCTGCTCGGTCTGTGCAAGCTACGGATCGCGCTGTGGAAGGAGGCGAGGGCGGCGCGCTGACCCTCGCGTGCGGCCGCGTCGTGAACGGCGACGGCGGCATCTCGGCCGAGCAGGCGTGGGTGTCGATGGCGCACGGTCGCGTCGTTGCGACCGGTGCGGGCGCGGGCCCCGCGCCGCCGGACGCGCTCGACCTGGGTGACGCACTGCTCGCGCCCGGCTTCGTCGACCTCCAGGTGAACGGCTGGGGCGACGTCGACTTCGCAACCGCGGGCGTCGACGAGATCACCGGCGCGATCGACGAGCTCGTCGCGGGCGGCACCACCGCGCTGCTGCCGACGCTGTGCACCGCGCCGCTCGCGACCTACGACGCGACGCTCGCGCGGCTGAACGACGTGCGCGCCGCCCGTCCCGGCGTCGTGCTCGGCGTCCACCTCGAGGGTCCGTTCCTCGGCGGCGCGCCCGGCGCGCATCCCCCCGACCTGCTGTGTCCTGCGGACGAGACATTTCTGCGGCATGTGTGTGACACGTTCGGCGACCTCGTGCGCGTGGTGACACTCGCGTCGGAAGCCGACCCCGATGGCGCGGCGACGCGGTTGCTCGCCGAACGGGGCGTCGTCGTCGCGCTCGGCCACTCGACCGTCGACTTCGACGGTGCGCTCGCGGCCGCGGATGCCGGCGCCCGTATGGTCACGCACCTCTTCAACGGCATGGGGCCGATGCACCACCGGGCGCCCGGCCTGGCCGGCGCCGCGCTCCACGACCGGCGACTCGTCCCGTCGCTGATCGCCGACTTCGTGCACGTCCACCCCGCGATGGTGAAGCTCGCGGTCGACGCCCGGCCCGACGCGGTGCTCGTCACCGACGCCGTGCCCGCGGCCGCGACGCGTCTCGCCGACGGCACCCTGGCCGGATCGACGCTGACGATGGACGCGGCCGTGCGCAATGTCGCGTCGCTCGGCGTACCGGTCGCCCGGGCGGTGCGCCACGCGACCGCCAACGCGGCGCGCGTCCTCGGACTCTACGACCGCGGCCGCATCGTTCCGGGCGCTCGCGCCGATCTGGTCGCGCTCGATCCGCACGACCTGACGGTGCGAGGCGTGTGGGTCGGCGGCCGGCCCGTGTAGTTTGCCGGTGGTGCCGAGCGTCGCGCTCTTCGTCACCTGCGTGGCCGACCAACTCTTCCCCGACACCGCGATGGCGACGGTGCGCCTGCTCGAACGGGCCGGCGCACGGGTGGAGTTTCCCGAGGCGCAGACGTGCTGCGGCCAGCCCGCGGTGACCGCGGGCGAGCCCGACGCGGCCGCCCGTCTCGCGCGCCACCACCTCGACGTGTTCGCGCCGTACGACGCCGTCGTGGCACCGTCGGGATCGTGCGCGGCGATGGTGCGCCACCACTACGCGCGCCTGCTGCCTGATCGCCGCGCCGAGGTCGATGCACTCGCGGCGCGCACGTTCGAGCTGACGCAGTTCCTCGTCGACGTCCTCCAGGTCGACGATCTCGGGGTACGCCTCGACGCGAGTGTCACGGTGCACGACGCGTGCCACGGGCTGCGTACCCTCGGTGTGGGCGGCGCGCCGCGCACGCTGCTCGTGCGCGCCGGCGCGACGATCGTCGAGATGACCGAGTCCGACACGTGTTGTGGTTTCGGTGGCGTCTTCGCGATGACGTACCCGGAGGTGTCGACACATCTCGCCGACGCCAAGCTCGGCTACGCGCTCGCCACACGCGCCGACTACCTCGTGAGCACCGACCTCGCGTGCCTCATGCATTTAGATGGGCGCCGGACGCGCGTGGATGGGCGCCGGACGCGCGTCGACGGGCGCACTGGACCGCAGCCGGTCCACGTCGCCGACCTCCTCGCTTCGGGCCTCACGTGAGCGGCCACGACATCACGACGCCCGGCCACGATTTCCGCGACCGCAGCGCGCACGCAGTCGACGATCCCGACCTCCAGCGGGCGCTGCGGAACCTCGATCGCCGCCTGCGCACCGCCGCCGCCGCGCAAGCCGCGCATCCCGACTGGAAGGACCGCGCCGCGGCGGTCCGGCGCGAGACGCTCGCCGATCTCGACGGCTGGCTCGACCGGCTCGAGAACTCATTGGCCGCGCGCGGCGTGCACGTCCACCGCGCTGCAACACCCGCCGACGCGCGCCGCGTCGTGCTCGACATCGCGCGCGCGAGTGGCGCGCGCACCGTCGTCAAGAGCAAGTCGATGGCGACCGAGGAGATCGATCTCGGCAACGCGCTCGAGGACGCGGGGATCCGCTCGATCGAGACCGATCTCGGCGAGTACATCGTCCAGCTCGCCGGGGAGCGGCCGTCGCACATGATCACCCCGGCGATCCACAAGACGCTGCCGCAGATCCGCGACGTCCTCGCCCGGGAGGCGGGCTCCGAGCTCCCCGTCGACCGGGAGGCGCTGACCGCGTGGACGCGCGCGCGCCTGCGTACCGAGTTCCTGCGCGCCGACCTCGGGATCACCGGTCTCAACTTCGCCGCGGCCGACACGGGAACACTCGTCCTCGTGACGAACGAGGGCAACGGCCGCTTCTGCACCACGGTGCCGCGCGTGCACGTCGCGGTGATGCCGATCGAGAAGGTCGTGCCCCGCCTCGCGGACGTGGCGTTCATGGTGCCGTTGCTCACGTCGCACGCGACCGGTCAGGCGCTGTCGAACTACGTGACGATGGTGAGCGGTCCGCGCCGTGCGGGCGAGGTCGACGGTCCCGACGAGCTGCACGTGGTGTTCCTCGACAACCGGCGGCGCACGCTGCTCGGCACGCGCTACGAGGAGATGCTCGCGTGCATTCGCTGCGGCGCGTGCCTCAACGTGTGTCCGGTGTACCGGCACGTGAGCGGTCACGCCTACGACGCGGTGTACTCGGGTCCGATGGGCAAGGTGTTGACGCCGCTGCTCTCGGGGGGCACGGAGGGGACCGACCTCCCGTACGGGTCGTCGCTGTGCCACGCCTGCAGCGACGCGTGCCCCGTCCGGATCCCGCTCGCCGATCTCATCGTCGAGCTGCGCGCCGACGTGCCCGCGCCGGGCACCCCGGCCCGCCGGGCCCGGCGCCGCTTCTGGGCGGCGTGGGCGCGGGCGTGGTCGTCGCCGCGCGGCTACCGCGTGACGACCGGGATGGCGCGCCTGACCCGGGGCGTCGGATGGGCGCCCGGGCTCGGGCGCTGGACGCGCACGCGCACGCTCCCCCGCCCGGCGGCCGAGCCGTTCCGCGCCCGCTACGCGAAGGAGCGCGGGTGATCGACACGCTGATCGAGGGCCTGCGCGCGAACGCGTGCACCGTCGTCGGGCCCGTGCCCGCGGGCGAGGCGTGCGCAGTGGTCGTCGAGCGCGTGCCTGAGGGCGCGCTCGTCGCGTGCAACGACGATGTCGGGTTGCCGGGTCTCGCCGATTCGCTGCGCGCGCGCGGGTGCGACGTGCTGCTGCCCGGCGCGCCGGTGTGGTCGTCCCGGCTCGCCGATGCGGCCGCCGGCATCACGGGCGCGGCCCTCGCCGTCGCCGCGCCCGCGACGCTCGCGCTCGTCGCCGCGCCGGGCTCGCCCCGCGCGACGAGCCTCGTGCCACCCGCGCACGTCTGTGTGGT
>DATMUX010000102.1:0-3054 GCA_035563695.1 Acidimicrobiia bacterium | reverse complement strand
GGATCGAGCCTAGACGAGCGCGTCGTAGGGGTCCCAGGCCGCGGGCGCGGCGCGGAGGTGCTCGGCCACGTGCGCGGCGACGGCTTCGGGATCGAGCGCGCTGTCGCCGCGCGGCGCGCACACCGGAGTCAGATCGCCCGGCGCGCCTGCGCGCCACTCGACCGCGTCGAGCTCGGTGAGCTGCGCGGCGAGCGGGCGCAGGTCGCGGCGGGGCCGGACCGGGCGCGACACGTATTGCACCCAGCTCTCGTAGCGCTGCTCGACGCGGGGTCGCCCGGGCACCAGGACGCAGACGGTGAATGCCCGGACGCGTCCGTACAGCGCCAGCGGCTGGATGTCGCGCGCCGCGCGCACCACCGCGAGGTCGAGGTCGTCGTCCTCCCGGATCTCGCAGGGCACGGCGAGGTCTCGCTCGAGCTCGTCGTCGGAGTCCTGCCATAACGCGCGTGCGCCGCCGGGGTCGTCGAGCAGTGCGGGGAACGCTTCGAGGGCCTGCTCGTAGCTCGCGTCGGGACGCGCCGCCAGGGTCTCGAGCGCGAATGCGATGCGCGCCGCCGTCCGGGACGTCGTGCGGGAGAAGTCGCCGGCCCGCGCGACCTCGATGACGAGATCGCGGTGCGCGAGCGCGTGCTCTGGCGCAACGAGCGCGTAGGCACCCGCCACGCCGTCTTCGTCGAGGTGGTTGTTCGAGACGAGCTCGGCGCGCACGTGGAGGTCGGGCCGATCGAGATAGGCGAACGCGCTCTCCGCGGAGAGGTCGCGTTTGAGCGCGGCCGGCGTACCGCTGTGCGGCCAGTGCGACAGCGTCATGAGCGTGCCCGACGTGCCGGAGCCGTCGACGATCACGTTCGGGCGCCCGGCGAGATCGCCGTAGGGGACGTAACGCAGTGGGCGCACGTCCTGCAGGCTACGGCTCGTGCTCCGAGTCGTTGGGCCCGGCGGCTCGGGGCGTTCGGCCCTCATGCGCACGGCGCCCGGCGACGTTGCATGAAGACGTGGAAGCGCGCGACGGTCAAGAGCTGCTCGAATGGCATCGGGTCGATCTCGGTGGCCGGCCCGCGGTCTACGGCGACGGCGGGACGGGCCCGACGATCGTCTTCCTCCACGGGTGGGGCCTTTCGGGCCACACGTACCGCTCGGCGCTGAAGCGCCTGCTCGCACGCAACCTGCGCGTCGTCGCGCCGGCGCTGCCCGGTTGCGGAGGGAGCGCGTCCCTCGCCGAGCCGCCCGCCGATCTGCGCGCGTACGCCCAATGGGTCGCGCAGTTCTGCGACGCGGTCGGCATCGACGAGCCGGTCGTGTTCATGGGGCATTCGTTCGGCGGCGGTGTCGCCGTGCAGACCGCGCACGATCACCCCAAGCTCGTGCGGGGCCTCGTGCTCGTGAATTCGATCGGCGGCAGCGCGTGGCGCAAGCACGGTTCCGTCGTGCACTCCATGGCCCAGCGCCCGCTGTGGGACTGGGGGCTGCACTTCCCGCGCGACGTGCTCCCGATGCGGCAGCTCCGCCGCGTGCTCCCCGTCGTCCTCGACGATCTCGTCCCGAACATCGTGCGCAACCCGAGCGCGTTCTGGCACAGCGCGCGCGTGGCGCGCACCGCCGACCTCACCGCCGAGCTCGAGGTGTTGAAGCGGCGCCGCCTGCCAGTCGTGGTCCTCTGGGGCGAGCGCGACGAGCTCGTCACCCGCGCGTCGTTCGATGCGATGTGCGAGGCCCTGGGCGGTCCGCAGGTCGTCACTGTGTCCGGCAACCATTCCTGGATGCTCGCCGAGCCCGACGAGTTCGCCGAGGTGATCACCAACGTCATCCCGTTCGCGGCGCCGGCCGTTGCGCACACGGCGTGACGGGGAGCGCGCGGGCCGGACCGGTCGGCGCTTGCCATAGGATCGGGCGGGCAGAGCCGGGACCACACGAGGCACCGAGCCCCGAGGTCCCGAACGCAAGGACCCAAGCCCGAGGATCCAGGCCCGATGATCCAAGCCCGATGATCCAAGCCCGATGATGACGCCAGGGCGGTCGCCAGTGCGACGAACCATCAGCATCGTGGTGGCCGCGACGCTCGCGGCACTGGTGGGCGCCACGATTGTCGCGGCGCTCCGGGGTCGGAGCCGGCCGCTGCGCGTCGTACGGGGTGTCGTCGAGCCCGACGACGTAGCACTCTTTCGCGATCGCGCGACGGTGGCGGCGTTCGCGCGCCGCGGGCTCGACGTGCGCGTCGACGCGACGAGCGGCGAAACGATGGCGACGGCCGACCTGTCGGCCTACGACTTCGCCCTGCCCGCCGATACGTCGGTCGCCGCCGAGGTGCAGCACGATCACCACGTCACGACGACGTACGTTCCGTTCTCGACGCCGGTGGTGATCACCGCGTCGGCTCCGGACGCGCGCCTCCTCGCGGCCGGCGGGATCGCCCGGCGCACCGCCGGCGGGGACTGGACGTTCGACATGCGGCGCGCGCTGCAACCGGCGGGGGGCGCGCCAGTCGTCCGGTCACTCGACCTGACGTCGAGCTCGGCCGTGCTTTACCTCGCGCTCGCGGCGTACGTGGCGAACGGCGATGCGGTAATGGCCGGGCCGGACCGGGCGCGCGAACTCGTGAACGCCGTGAGCCCGCTGTTCCTCGCGCCGGCCACGGCGCGCCCGAGTGGCCGCGCCTCGATCGCAGTGACCTCGGAGGCCCAGGTCGTGACCGGCGCCGATAGGGGTACGGTGGCGATGTATCCCGACCCCGGTACCGACATGAAGGCGACGCTCGTGCCGCTGACGGCGAGGGGCGACGCGGTCGGTCGCACGTTGCTGAACGATCCCGCGCTGACGCAGGCGATCGGGCGGCACGGCTTCCGTGCCGGCCCCGTGCCGCCGGGCGCGGTCGATCCGCCCGGCTACCAGACGCTTGCCGCGTTCGTCGCGACGGTCGACGATGCACTGCATCACGCCGCGTCCGTCGCGGGCGCGGGGGCGCCGGCACCACCATCGTCCTACCCGCAGTACTACCAGTCGTCCTACGAGGTGCCGGCGGGCGCCGCCGGCTCGAGCGGATAGGGGAGTCATGAC
>DATMUX010000101.1:0-2539 GCA_035563695.1 Acidimicrobiia bacterium | reverse complement strand
ATGTCGACGCCCGCGCCGGCGTACGTCAGCTTGTCGTCGCCGGACGAGCTCACGCGCGGTCGACGTCGGCGTCGACGTCGACGCGTCCGGCGATGTGCAACGTGCGCGACTCCGCCTCGAGCGCATGCTTGGTGTCGTACTCGGGCACCGGCACGGGATACTCGCCCGTGAAGCACGCCGTGCAGAACGCTTCGGGGGGCGATCCGGTCGCCGTGACCAGCCGGTCGAGGTCGAGATAGTGCAGCGAGTCGACACCGAGGTACGCCTCGATCTCGCCGATCTCCATGTCGGCCGCGAGGAGGTCGGAACGCTTGCCCGTGTCGAGGCCGTAGAAGCACGGCCACCGGTACGGCGGTGACGACACCCGGAAGTGCACCTCGGTCGCGCCCGCCTCCCGCAACAGGGCGATGATCTGGCGGGTCGTGGTGCCCCGGACGATCGAGTCGTCGACGACCACGAGGCGCTTGCCCTTGATGTTGTCGCGCAGCGGGTTGAGCTTCAGCCGCACGCCCGTGCCCCGCTGCTTCTGGCTGGGCTGGATGAACGTGCGGCCGACGTAGCGGTTCTTCACGAACCCGTCGCCGTAGGGGATGCCCGACGCCCGGGCGAACCCTTGCGCGGCGGGCACGCCCGACTCGGGTACCGGCATCACCATGTCGGCCTTGGCCGGCGCCTGGTGCGCGAGCTCCTCGCCCATCCGCTGGCGCGCGCCGTGCACGCTGTGCCCGTAGAGCTGCGTGTCGGGGCGGGCGATGTAGACGAACTCGAACAGGCACAGCTTCGGCTGCGCTTCGGCGAAGCGGATCGAGCGCACGCCGGTGGCGTCGATCGCGACCATCTCGCCCGGCTCGACGTCGCGCACGTAGTGCGCGCCGACGATGTCGAGCGCGGCCGTCTCGCTCGCGACGACCCAACCGCCCTCGGTCTTGCCCAGCACGAGCGGGCGGAACCCGTGCGCGTCGCGCACGCCGAACAGGTGCGCCTCGTCCATGAGCACGAGCGAGAAGGCGCCCGCGAGGCGGGGCAGCACGTCGATCAGCGCGTGCTCGAGGTCGCGGCCGTCGGACCGCAGCTTGTCGGTCTCGGCGTAGGCGCCCGCGAGCAGCTCGCCGATCAGCTCGCTGTCGGAGGTGAGCACGCCCGGGAGCATGCCGAGCCCGTGCGCGAGCTCCTCGGTGTTCGTGAGGTTGCCGTTGTGGCCGAGCGAGAAGCCGGCGTCGCCGACCGAGCGGTAGACGGGCTGCGCGTTGCGCCACGTGCTCGAGCCGGTGGTCGAGTAGCGGACGTGGCCGATCGCGAGATGGCCGTCGAGCGGGGCGAGGCGGCGCTCGTCGAACACCTGGGTGACGAGGCCCATGTCCTTGACGACGGTGATGGTCTCGCCGTCGCTCACCGCGATGCCGGCCGATTCCTGGCCCCGGTGCTGGAGGGCGTAGAGCCCGAGGTACGAGAGGTGGGCGACGGCCTGGCCCGGCGCGTACACGCCGAAGACCCCGCAGGCGTCTTTCGGACCGGAGAGCTCGGTGTCCAAGAGGTCCAGTATCGCGCGTGGGTTCGCGCGCTCCCGTAACCTCCGCAGCGATGTCGTCTCCCTCATCCGCGGCCGGCTCGCGGTCCGAGTTGCCCGGTTGCTGCCTGTGGTTCACCGGGCTGTCGGGCGCGGGCAAGAGCACGATCGCGAACCTCGTGGTCGCGCAGCTGCGCGAGCGCGGGCGGCGGGTCGAGCTCCTCGACGGCGACGAGGTGCGCGAGCACCTGTCGAAGGGGCTCGGCTTCTCGAAGGCCGACCGTGACGAGAACATCCGACGCATCGGGTGGGTCGCGGCGGTGCTCGCCCGCAACGGGGTGGTCTCGGTCACGGCCGCGATCTCGCCGTATCGCGCGGTGCGCGACGAGGTGCGCGGCTGGGTGGAACATTTCGTCGAGATCCACGTCGCCACGCCCGTCGAGGAATGCGAGGCGCGCGACGTGAAGGGCCTGTACGCGCGGGCCCGGGCCGGTGAGATCCCCGAGTTCACCGGCGTGACGGACCCCTACGAGCCGCCCGTCGACCCCGAGATCCGCCTCGAGACGACGGGACGGACGCCACCGGAGTCGGCCGCCGCCGTGCTGGGCTGGCTCGAGACCCACGGCCTCGCCTGAGAGTGCGGGCGCGAGCGCGAGCGCGCCCGTCATCCTCCCAACTGTCGGGAGCGTGGTAGGCGCAATACGCCCATGAACCTCCCCACAGTTGGGAGGGTGGTGGGCGGTATACGCCCATGATCCTCCCAACTGTCGGGAGCGTGGTGGGCGGTATACGCCCATGAGCCTCCCCACAGTTGGGAGGGTGGTGGGGAGTGGGGAGGCTCAGGTCGACGTCGACATGAGGCGGGGGAGGGCGTTGCGCCAGGTGTCGGCCGCGTCGGCCAGGGTCACGTCGAACGCGCCCTTGGCGACGAGCCGGTCGCCGGCGGCAGTCCCCACGACCCGCGCCTCGACGCCGACGACCGCGGCGCGCCCCAGTACTTCGGCGCTGCGCTGCGGGTCGACGCTGCACACG
>DATMUX010000100.1:0-2815 GCA_035563695.1 Acidimicrobiia bacterium | reverse complement strand
CCCGACGCCCCGCCGCTCGTTCCGGCCGTGCCGCCCGACGAGTTCGCCGACCGGATGCGCGCCGCCGGGCGCGCCGGGCGCGAGGTGCTGCTCGAGCTCGAGCGCGCGACGCGGGCCGGCATCACCACCGACGAGCTCGACCGCATCTGCCACGAGGCGTGCATCGAGCGCGGCGGCTACCCGAGCCCGCTGCACTACAAGGGCTTCCCCAAGTCGCTGTGCACGTCGGTGAACGAAGTCATCTGCCACGGGATCCCCGACGACCGCCCGCTGCAGGACGGCGACATCGTGAACTGCGACGTGACGATCTACCTCCACGGTGTCCACGGCGACTGCAACGCGACGTTCCTCGTCGGTGACGTCGACGACGACGGCCGGCGGCTCGTGCGCGTCACGAAGGAATCGATGTGGAAGGGCATCGACCAGGTTCGGCCGGGCGCACGGCTGTACGAGGTCGGGCGCGCGATCCAGACGCACGCCGAGGCGGCCGGCTTCGGCGTGGTGCGCGCGTTCGTGGGTCACGGTCTCGGTGAGGAGTTCCACACGGCACCGGCGGTGCCGCATTACTACGACCCGTCGGCGGATCTGATGCTCACGCCGGGCATGACCTTCACCATCGAGCCGATGATCAACGAAGGCTCGTGGCAGCTCGGCCGCATCTGGGCCGACGGCTGGACCGCGCCGACCCGCGACGCGTCGCGCTCGGCGCAGTTCGAGCACAGCATCCTCGTCACCCCCACCGGTTACGAGGTGCTGACGTTGCTCCCGGGTGAGCCTCACGGCGCCTGACGGCGCCGCGCGTCATCCGGCCGGTGAGAACTGGCCCGAGTTCTCCTGCGCCTCGCGCTGCGCGCTCTCGGCCTTCTCGTGCGCGGGATCCTCGTTGGGATGGAACGCGCCGCCGGGACCGCCGGGGCCGCCGAAGTGCCCGCCGCCCGTGCACGCCTGACCGGAGTTCTCCTCGGCCTCGCGCTGCGCGCTCTCGGCCTTCTCGTGCGCCGGATCCTCGTTCCAGTGGCACTGGCCCGACGCCGAGCCCGAGGAACCCGAGGATCCCGAGGCGGGACTGGTCGTGCCGGTGGTCGCGGCGCCGCCTGCGCCCGGCGCGAACATCCACGCCCCCACACCGCCGGCCAGCATCGAACCCACGATGGTGGCGGCCAGAACACTCTTGCGAACGGGCGTCATCATGATCACCGATCTCTCGACGTACGGATGTGTCCGCGCCGGCTCGGCGGCGCTCGCCGATTGTCGGGCCGGAGAGTAAGAGTGGGTGAAGAGCGACCGTAGAGTTCGCGCATGATCGCGGCGGCGCGGACGCCCGCCGCCGTACGCCTGGTCCGGCGCGATCCGCCTCGCGTAGGGTCGCCCGCATGCGCATGAGCGGCGAGCGGGCGCTCGTCACCGGTTCGACGTCGGGAATCGGGCGGGCGATCGCCGTCGCGTTCGCGCGCGAGGGCGCCGAGGTCGTCGTGACGGGCCGCGATCTCGAACGGGGCGCGGCGGTCGTCGCCGAGATCCACTCGCACGGCGGGCACGCCGATTTCCTGCGGGCCGAGCTGCACGACGAAGCCGAGTGCACGACGCTGGTCGACACCGCGGCGACGCGGCTCGGTGGCGTGACGGTGCTCGTGAACAACGCCGCGGGCGGCGAGGCGCGCGACGCGGCCGTCGCCGACATCACGACCGAGGCGTGGGAGGCGATCCTCCGGGTCGACCTCACGGCGCCGATGTGGTGCGCCCGGGCCGCGATCGCGCACATGCGCCGCGCGGGCCACGGCGCGATCGTCAACATCTCGAGTCGCCAGGCCGAGCGCGTGAGCCCGGGGCTCGCGGCGTACGTGGCGGCCAAGGCGGGACTCAACGGATTGACGCGCGCCATCGCCGTCGACGAGGCACCGCACAACATCCGGTGCAACACGATCAGCCCCGGCTACGTGCTGAACGATCGGCGTGACGCCGGCATCTCACCCGAGCGCCGGGCGCGCTACGAGGGCATGCACCTCACCCGGCTCGGCGTCGCCGACGACATCGCGTCCGCCGCCGTGTACCTCGCGAGCCGCGAGTCCGAGTTCGTCACCGGCGTCAACCTGCAGCTCGACGGCGGCAGCAGCATCGCGCGCGCTCTCACGCTCGGGTGAACGGGATGCATCCGCGCGTGTGCGTGAGTGCCATCTCGACGTTCCGGCTCTCCCTCGCCGACGATCTGAAGTTCTGGGCGACGCACGGGATCGATCGCGCCGGCGTGTCGGTGGCGAAGCTCGAGAAGTTCGGCTGGGAACGCGGGGCGGACCTCGTCGAGCAGGCGGTGGACCGCGGCTTGCAGGTCGTCGACCTCATCGGTCTCGGCCCGTTCCATCTCGCCGATCCGAGCCGGTGGGACGAACAACGCGAGCGCCTCGTGCGTTCGATCGAGACGGCCGCGCGGGTCGACGCCGGATGCCTCGTGTTCACGACCGGTCCGTTCGCGCCGCTCACCTGGGACGAAGCCGCCGATGCGCTGGCGGTTGCGCTCGCGCCCGTGCTCGTCGAGGCGCGCGTCCGCGGGATCGACTTCGCGCTCGAGCACACCAATTCGCTGCGCGTCGACGTCGGGTTCGTGCACACCCTGCACGACGCGATCGACCTCGCCCGCCGGCTCGACACCGGCGTATGCATGGAGGTCAACGCCTGCTGGGCCGAGCGTGACCTCTCCGCGACCATCGCCCGCGGCATCGACCGGATACGGCTCGTGCAGGTCAGCGACTTCCGCGTCGGGACGGTCGCGTCGTCGCAGCGGCTCGTCCCCGGCGACGGCGACATCCCGCTCGCGCGC
>DATMUX010000099.1:0-4190 GCA_035563695.1 Acidimicrobiia bacterium | reverse complement strand
GCCGGGCACGCGGCGGCGATGATGCTCGGCCTGTTCGCGCGCCACCGTACCGGTGAAGCGCAAGCCGTCGAGTCGGCGATGATCGTCTCGAACATCTACCTGAACTACGAGGACGCTCTTTCCTATGCGGGCAAGCCGCCGCGGCCGCCGGTCGACCGGCAACAGTTCGGGATCGGCGCGACCCACCGGCTCTACGAATGCGCGAGCGACCACGTCGGCGATGCTCGCGCGCTCTCTATGAACCCGGACCCGCGCTGGGTGATGCTCACAGCCGACGACGACGACACGTTCGCACGCTGGTGCGCGGTCGCCGGGCGCGACGACCTGCCCGCCGACCCTCGCTTCGCGAGCATGGAGGCGCGAGCGGAGCACCACATCCCGCTCGAGCGGGTCCTCGCCGATGTGTTCCTGACGCGCACCGCGCAAGAATGGGAAAGTACCCTGCTCGCGGCCGGCGTCGGCTGTGTCGTTGCCGACTCGATGTCGCACTTCGCGTTCCTCTACGAGGATCCGCAGGCCGCCGCGATCGAGATGATGACGCAGGTCGAGCACCCGAGTCTCGGCGGCACTTACTGGCGGTATTCACCGGTGCTGCAGTTCTCCGACACACCGAGCGTGGCGCTGCCGTTCTGCGAGCTCGGCGAGCACACCCGCGCGATCCTCGCCGAGCTCGGCTACGACGACTCCGCGATCGAGCAGCTGCAGAGGGACGGCGTCGTCGGCTGCCGGGCCGACCACTAGACGGATATCCCGAGCCGCGCGCAGATCCCGAAGACCTCGTCGACGATCGACATCGGAACCGTGAACGGCTCGGTCGCCGACACCTCGGCGATGTGCGTCTCGATGTCTTCCGCGGACGGCGGTGAGCCCCGCGGCGCGAGCCAGCCCTCGGCGAGGCCGGCGAAGACGCGCGCGAACCGGCCGGCGCCCGCCGAGTAGTTGTGGTGGCTGAATGTGCACGCGCCACTCGCGAGGTACACGACCATCGGCACGACCAGCTCGGGCCGGATGGCGGTGATGAACGACTCGCCGTCGGACGGCCGTTCCTGGGCGGTCTCCCACACCATGCGTGACTGCCCGAAGGGCAGCACTGCGTTGGCCAAGATGCCGTGCGGCGCGCCCTCGGCCGCGATGACGTTGGTCAGTCCGAACACGCCGGCTTTGGCCGCGGAGTAGTGCGCGGCGAGATGTTGCCCGAACAACCCCGCCGACGATGCGATCATCACGAAGCGTCCGTAGCCCTGCGCCTTCATCACACGGTACGCGGGTTGCGCGAGATAGAACGCTCCATCGAGGTGGACGCGACGCATGCGCTGCCAGTCATCCGGCGTGAGCTCCTCGAACGGTCGCGTCTGGAAGATGCCGGCGTTACTGACGACCGCGTCGAGCCGACCAAACGCCGAGACGGCCAGATCGACGATCGCCTGCCCGCCCTCGGGCGTGTCGACGGATTCGTACGAACCGACCGCGCGACCACCGGTCGCCTCGATCTCGGCGACCACCGTGTCGGCGACCGACGCATCGGTGCCGTCGCCGGCCATCGTCCCGCCGAGGTCGTTGACCACGACTGCGGCGCCCCGCCGGGCGAGGTCGAGCGCGTACAGCCGGCCCAGGCCCCGCCCCGCGCCCGTGACCACGGCCACTTGCTCGGTGAAGTCGATCATCTCCGGATTGTGACACGCTACTGCCACATTGGGGTAGTGTGGGGAGAACGCGACGCCCGTGTCGACGGCGCGTATCGATGGCGCGTATCGACGGCGCGTATCGACGGAGGGACGCACATGGCCGAGCTGCAGCTCCGCGACCTGACTCCCGCGTTCGGGACCGAGATCACCAGTGTCGACCCATTGGCCGCGCTCGCCGACGCCGACACGTGTCGCGCGCTCCGAACGCTGTTCGACGAGCGAGGCGTGCTCGTCTTCCGCGACCTCGACATCGATCAGGTCACCCAGGCGAACCTCATCCGCATGCTGATCGGCGTCGGACCCCTCGCGCCCGGCGAGTCGGGATCGGCCCGGCCCGCGGGCGATCCGTTCTACGTCTCCAACAAGGAGCCGAACGGCGGTGCACCCTTCGGGCGCTTGCTGTTCCACTCCGACATGATGTGGTCCGAGCACACGTTCCAGGTGCTGTCGCTGTACGGCGTCGAGGTCGAGCCGCCGGTGACACCGACGATCTTCGCGAGCGGCGTCGAAGCCTGGAACACGTTGCCCGCCGATCTCCGCACCAAGGTCGCCGGCCTCGACGCGCTCCAGGGACACGACGAGGCGAAGCGGGCGCAGGCCCTCGACGATCCCGACATCCTCGTGACGACCTTCGAGAACGTCGAGACGCGCCGGACGCGCGTCGGGCTCGAGCATCCGCGGACCGGCAAGACGGTGCTGTACGTCTCCCAGCAGATGACGACCGCCATCGAGGGCCTGTCGCCTGCCGAGAGCGAGGCACTGCTCGAGGAGCTGTTCGCCCACCTGTACAGCAGCGACCGCCTCTACGAGCACGAGTGGCGGCGCCACGACCTCGTCGCATGGGACAACATCGCGGTGCAACACGCGCGACCGAACGTCGCTCTCGACGGTCCGGTGCGCACGCTGCGCAAGGTGTTCGCGCCCATCCCGCCACGCACGGCCAATCCGTCGAAACCGCGCTTCGCGAAAGCCGGCTAACGCTTCGAACGTACGGCCGCGCTCACCACGTGACCGGCAGTTCGGCCGCGCTGCGGAGGAACGTCGAGCGCGACCACTTGATGTCGTCGGGCGCGATGGCGAGATCGAGCGCCGGGAACCGCGTGAGAAGGGCGCGCAATGTCGTCTCGACCTCCAGGTTGGCGAGATGCGCGCCCATGCACCGGTGCGCACCCCATCCAAGTGAAAGATGGGCCTCGGGACGCTTCCGATGGAAGTCGAGCTCGGTACCGTGGGTGAATACCGACTCGTCGCGGTTCGCTACTTGATGCTCCGGCAGGATGGGATCACCGGCCGGGATCACGACACCGCCGCTCAATTCCACGTCCTCGTTGGCCCACCGGATCATCGGCTGGCCGTGACGGAAGCTCGGAATCCAGCGCCAGAGCTCCTCGAGTGCCGCCGGCATCACTTCGGGGTCGTCGAGCAGCTCCTGCCACAGGTCGCGGTGCGCCATGAGCGTCCACACGGTCGAACCCAGCTGTGCGGCCGTGGTCTCGAAGCCGCCGAGGAACAGCGTCATCGCGAGGTTGACGAGCTCGTCCTCGCTCAATCGGTCGTCATTGTCGCGCGCCTCGACCAAGCGGCAGAGCAGATCGCCGGTCGTCGTCTCGCGCCGCTCCGCGATGAGGCCGCGCACGTACGCGCGCATGTTCTCGTACGCGGCCATCCGCTGTTCGAGCTCGCTGTCGACGCCGGTCATCTCGTCGATCCACGCCTTGAAGGTCGGGATCGACTCGTGCGCGACCCCGAGGAGTCCCGCGACGACCTGAAGCGGCAGCTTCCATGCGAACAGCGCCATGAAGTCGGCGCCGGGGCCGCGGGCGGCGACGTCGTCGAGCAGCTCGGCGGTCATCCCTTCGATCCAGCCCGCCATGCCGCGGATCTGTGCCGGCGTGAACGCAACCGACGCCAACCGCCGTACCCGCGTGTGGTTCGGCGGATCCATGTTGTCGAGACGCGAGGCGTCGCTGCCGTGACTCATGCCGTGCATCCGGGGCGTGTCGCGCCCGTACCCCATCGCCTTGCCGAAGCGCCGGTCGCCGTACACCGTCTTCACGTCGGCGTAGCGCGTCGCGATCCAGATCGGTTCGCCGAACGGAAGCTGCGCCTTGAATGGACCCCGCTGTTGCAACTCGAGGTACGCGGGATCCATCGCGAGGTCGTCGTGTTCGACGGGCGGGTACGTCGGCAGTTCGGTATGTGCGGACATCGGTGCTCAGCTCGGCCGCTTCGCGCCGACCATGTCGCTGAGCCCGGCATACGCTTCGACCAGCGTGCCGAAGTTCGGGTCGGCGGGCATCTCGTCGGGCCGCAGCGATTCTGCAATCTCGTCGACCGTCGGGCCGACTCGCTCGGCGACGGTTTGCAGGAACGCCAAGTCGGCCTTGTACAGATCAGCGGCTGCGGCTGACTCGGTGTCGATGCCGGCCCACGAATCGGAATAGGTCGCGGCCCATGCGTCGAACTCGTCATGCCACCGCGGCTCGAGATACGGCTTGTAGTCCG
>DATMUX010000098.1:0-4754 GCA_035563695.1 Acidimicrobiia bacterium | reverse complement strand
GTCCGCGCGGCCCGAATGCGGGTGCCGCGGAACGTGCCGAACCGTCGTCTCGACTCATCGATCAGCGCCTCGTTGCCGCCGCGCCGGCCCGGGCCCGGCGGATCAAGGCAATCACGGCGCCCGGACCGGCCGATGGATGCTTGCGGCGCGGGTGACGGGCGGCCCCGGCGCGCTATTCGGCGTGCAGGGCGACCGCCGGCGGGCGCCGGACGGCCAGGCGCGCCGGGACGATGCCGACGAGCAGTGCGTAGCCCAGCAGGCCGATGCTCAGGGCCGCGACCGCGGCGATCGGTATGCCGACGGCCGGCGCGACGTACAAGGCATCGGCGACCGCCCGCCAGCCGAACGTTCCGGCGGCGACGCCGGCCGGGATGCCCATCACCAGTGCGGCGGCCGCGACGCTCGTCGCCGATCCGACCAGCACACCGGCGACTTGCACTCGGGTGAAGCCGAGGCCGCGCAGCACGGCGATGTCGCGCCGATACTCGCTCGCGGTCAGGAAGACCGCCTGGGCCAGCGCGGTCGCGCCGAGCAGCGCGAAGAAGAGGACGAGCGTGAGCGGCAGGCGTGCGACTTGCTCGAGGTTGCGCACCGGCCCGGGGGCGTGCGCCTGGCTCTCGTCGGTCACGCCGTAGGGGTAACGCGCATGGAGCCGGCTGGTGACGGTATCGAGGCTCGCGCCCGGCCGCACACGCACGAGCGCGTAGATCGACGGATAAGGCGTCGCGTCGTCGAGCGTGCGCGACGTGAGCACCGCTTCCTCGTTGAAAGCGTTCGATTCCGACCCCGGTGACAGCACCGTCCCGACGATCCGCAGCGAGCGTTTTCCACCGGGCGTATCGAGGTCGACGCGGTCGCCGATCCGCTTGTGCAACGCGGCGAGGAGCTTGGGGCCGAGCGCGATCTCGTCGTCGCGTTCGGGGAGCGCGCCGGCGCGCACGGTTGCGGGGATCTCGTCCTTGCGGTTATCGAGGCTGTATCCGACAACCGTTCTCCCGGCGAGCGTGACCGGTCCGCTGAGCGACTCGGCGACGGCGGCGAGATCGTTGTCGGCGGAAAGCTGCGCCAGCGTCGACTGCGCGCGGTCGGACGGCAGTTCGAGCGAGAGGTCGAAGCCGAGCCCGAAGCGCGTCGGTGTCGACGTGAAGGCGTCGAGTGATCGGGTGAAGACCATGCTGCCGATCACGCCCGCGACCGCGACGATCGCGCCCGCAAATGCGGCCCGTTTGCGCGCGGCGCTCGACGCGCCGGGTCGCAGCGCGAAACGCGCCCCGATCGCGGCCGGGAGCGCACGATTCGCGGCAACTATTTCTCCCCGTCGCCCCTTCGCGGTCCGGCGCGGACGCATGCGCGTGCCCGCATCGCTCCACGCGACGAGAGTCGTTACCGCGAGGAGGAGCAGGAACCAGGCCGCGCCGCCCAGCGTCAGCACGAGTGCGTCGGCGCGTAGTCCGGGCGACGGCTCGAGCGCGCGCGTGGCCCCGATCGGGAAGATCGACGACGCCGCGTAACAGGTTGCGATCGCGATGGCCGTCGCGAGCACGATGTAGGGCAGGCTCGCGATCACCTGCGCGGCGCCGCGGTCGGTGCGCGTCGCGCCGAGCGCCGACAGCACGAGCCCGTCGTCGGCCCTGCGGGTCACGAGCCCGCGGCGCAACGTCTGCACGATCGCGATGAGGCCCGCGAGCAGGGCGACGAGCGCGAAGATGAGCAGCCCGATCGCGACCGGACGCGACGACTGGTCGGCCGCCTGCGCACCGGCGCGCGACGCGACGACGTTGAGGATCGAGTTGGGCAGGCTCTGCGCGAAGGGCGCGAGCGCGCTCTCGAAGCGGATCTCCGCGGCCGGACCGCCCTTCAACCAGACGAAGACCGGTGTGTACGTCGCGGTGCTCGCGTGCGCACGCGCGAACGCGGGGGTTCCGAACAAGAGCTTGATCGTTTGCGACAGCTGGGCGTCGGTGGGATCGCGGGCGACTCCGACGATCCTGACCGTCACCTGCTCGCCCGCCGGCGCCGTCCACGGGTTCGACAGAACGCCGGCCGTTTGCGCGCGCTCGTACGCGCGAAACGTCAGCGCGTCACCGATATCGAGGCCCGTGTTCTTCGACGTGCGCAGCGTGATGAACACCTCGTCGGCGCGGTTCTCCGACGGGAGCCGTCCCCGAACGATCGCGGCGCCCGTACCGAAGGTGCGCATGTCGAGCGGTGCGTACAACGAGTACCAGTTCTCGGAGCCCGGCTGGCGGCCGAGCATGACCGATCCCGTCGCCACGTGGTCGACGAGCGGCGACGAGCGCATCCAGCTCTCGACCGCGGCGGCGTGGTCGAGCACCGAGAGCACCTCGTGCGGCGATTGCGACACGTGCAGCAACCGGTCGTACGCGCTCGACGATCGGCGCGCGCCGGCCGCCGCGCCCAGCACCGCGCCGCCGATGATCCCGGCGACGACCCCGAGGAACACCAGCTGGCGCCAGATCCGGCGCCAACGGACGCGCCCGACGTACCAGGCACCGCGCATGAGCACGTCACGCTAGCGATCAGGTTGCCCGGTCCGGGATTCAGCGCGGCGAGGCCGGGGGCAGCGGGGCTGCGGTTCGGGGTTACCGGCGGCCCGGTCCGGCCGTCGCGGCGGGAGGGGTCGATGTCGTACCGTGGTCGGGTTCCTCGGGTCGAGGAGGGGTGATGTCGGAAGTCGAGTCCTCGACGGAGCTCGCCGACGGTGGACGGCGGCGCGTACCCCGCTGGGTATGGATCGTCGCGGGCGTCGCCGCTGCGGTGCTGGCGGGCATAGCGGGGGGCGCGATCGTCGCGGTATCGCGGCGCAGCAGCCCGAGCGTGACGTCGGTCGGCTGCGTCGCGTCATCAGTGGCGCGGCGCGGCCTGCCTTCGGTGGTGACGATTCACGTGCGAGCCGGGAACGCGGCGGGCTCGGGATCGGGCGAGGTCATCCGGCCCGACGGCTACATCTTGACGAACAACCACGTCATCTCCGCGGCGGCCGGCGGCGGTTCGATCACCGTGCTGTTCAGCGACGGCGAATCGGACCCGGCACACATCGTCGGGCGTGATATCCCGACCGATCTCGCCGTGATCAAGGTCGACGAACACCCCGCCTTGCACCCCATCACGTGGGGCGACTCCGAGAGGCTCGTGATCGGGCAACCGGTCGTCGCGCTGGGCGCGCCACTGGGGCTCGACAGCACGGTCACGTCCGGGATCGTCAGCGCGCTCGATCGCAGCGTCAACGTGCCCGCGGACAACGGGCGGACCGCGCTCCTGGTCGCAGCCATCCAAACCGACGCCGCGATCAACCCGGGCAACAGCGGCGGCGCGCTCGTCGACTGTGCGACGCGCCTCGTCGGCGTTCCGACCGCGGGTGCGACGGTGCCGAATCCACAGGGCGGATCGAGCGTGGGCAACATCGGTATCGGTTTCGCGATACCGGCCAACTTCGCGCGCACGATGAGCGACGAGCTCATCGCGCACGGATCCGTCACGCACTCGTCGTTCGGCATCCGGGTCGCACCGGTCGGCGCGGCCGCGGGCGAACCGGACGGACAGAGTGGGTTGTACGTCGTCGGCACGACGTCCGGCGGACCGTCGGCTCGAGCCGGCCTCGAGCAGGGCGACGTCATCGTCAAGCTCGACGGTGCGCCCGCGGTGAACGCCGAGCAGATCCTGGCGCTGACGTTGACGCGCCGACCCGGCGAGACGGTGAAGATCGACTTCGTGCGCGACGGCGCGGAACACACGACCGAGGTGACACTCGGGAGTCAGCCCGGCGAGTGACCGAGTTATCCTTTTCGCCGATGAGCGATCTTCCGCGTGCGCACGACTACGGATCCGACATCTATACGGAGGCCGAAGGCAGCGACGACGGTCTCGCGAACCTCGGTCCGCTGCGGCCGCTCGCCGGTGTGTGGACGAGCGCGGACGGCGCGGACGTGCACCCGGTAGGTCCCGGCTCCGACATCTCCGGGCCGGTGATCGACGGCGACGAGCACAACGTCTTCGTCGAGCGTTACGAGCTGCAGCCCATCGATCCGCAGACGAACGGACCGCAATTGTTGTACGGGCTGCGGTACCACACGCACATCGTCAAGCCCGGCGAGGTCGAGACGTTCCACGACCAGGTCGGGTACTGGCTCTGGGAACCGGCCGCGCGCACGGTGATCCACACGCTGACCATCCCGCGCGGGCAGGCGCTCATGGCGGCGGGCACGGCCGAACCGGATGCCGCCGAGTTCGAGGTGAGCGCCACGCTCGGCTCGTCGGTGTTCGGCATCCTGTCGAACCCGTTCTTGGATCGCGCGTTCCAAACGGTCGGCTTCCGCATGCGCGTCACCGTCCACGACGACGGCACATGGTCGTACGAGGAGCACACGTCATTGCGTATCCCCGGTCGCGACGGCGTGGTCGACCACGTCGATCGCAACACGCTCACCAAGATCGGCGAACCGATCCCCAACCCGCTCGTTCGCTGATCGTCGTCGCATCCGCGACACCACAGATGCGCCCCCGGCAGGATTCGAACCTGCGCGCACGGCTCCGGAGGCCGCTGCTCTATCCCCTGAGCTACGAGGGCTGACCTGGGCAAATGTCCAACATGACGATCTCGGGAGCCCTGGTGTACCGTCCTCCTACCGTGGAGCCGGAATGGGACGCCTCTGACCGCCGCAACAGGGTAGCCGTGCGTCACAGTGTTTCACTGGCGTACTGGGCGCGCCGATATACACGGCACCGTCCGTCTC
>DATMUX010000097.1:0-5884 GCA_035563695.1 Acidimicrobiia bacterium | reverse complement strand
AGCGGTCACGAAGATGCCGACGGCCGGCATCGGGTGCTCGAGATCGATCGACGCGATGGCGTCGTCGACGCGCCGTAGGATGGCGGGTGCCTCGCCGTTCGCCGACTCCGCGAGGAGCACGGCCGCTTCGGCGCGCAGCTCGGCCAGTCGCAGCGGATCTTCGGTGTTGCCCGGCCGCCGAGTGTCGAGCGGGCACACCATCGATACTGCGGGCCGGCCGCTCGCGCGGGCGAGCGCTTCGATCGTGGCGCATTCCATCGTGGCGCGTTGCATCGTCGTTCCTTCCTGCTCGGTAACGTCGGGGCCGACCGCGTGCCGGACGGGGAGGACAGCACGGCCGGCCCCGATCGATCACGCCGGACCCGTCACGTGCGCGCGACCTCGATACGGGTGGCTTCGGCCTGCTTCTGATCGAGCGGTACGCGGATCTCGAGGATGCCGTCCTTGTAGCTCGCGTGGACGTCACTCTCCTTCGCGTCCGGCGGCAGCCGCAGCTGACGCGCGTAGGCTCCGTAACGGAACTCGCTGCGGTACGAGTCCTTGTCCTTCTGCTCGCTCGTCTCCTTGCGCTCGGCGCGGATGTCGAGCATGTGATCACGAACGTGCACCGATACGTCCTTGTCCGGGTCGATGCCGGGCATCTCGAGACGCACGACGAGCTCTTGACCCTCGACGAATTCCTCGACGCGCATCATGCGGTGCTCTTCGTCGAAGCCGGGACGGGCAATCTCGCCCCAATCGAGCATGCGACGAAACGTCTCGGTCCACCAGTCGCCGAACGGCCGCCAGGGCTCGGTCCGCCAGTCGCCGGGTTGGGTCCGGCGCTCAACCGTCTTCTCCGCCATGGCATGCCTCCTTTCCTCGTCGCGACCATGGTGCGCCCCTGATCGCCCCGATGCCAGGCTCCGACGCGTCCCGCGCTCGGGACCAATGTCACGTCGCGCGGCAGTTGCCCCGGTACGTTTTCCCGGTTGATCAAGTACCTGGGTTCCAAGCGGCGGCTCGTTCCGGTCCTGGGCGACATCTGCGCGCGCGCGAACGCGCGACGCGCGCTCGACCTGTTCACCGGGACGACGCGCGTGGCCCAGGAGTTCAAGCGCCGGGGGGCCGAGGTCACCGCCGTCGACACCGCTCGGTACTCGGATGTGTTCGCACAGTGCTACATCGCCCTCGACGGACAGGTCATCGACCGAAGCGAGATCGTCGAGGCGCTGCGGGACCTCGCGGCCCGGCCCGGGGTCGACGGCTACGTGACCAACACCTTCTGTTCGCAGTCGCGTTACTTCCAGCCGCACAACGGGCGGCGCATCGATGCCATGCGCGACGCAATCGAGCGCGACTACCGGGACACCTGGCTGTACCCGGTGTTGCTCACGAGCCTCATCGAGGCCGCCGATCGGGTCGACTCCACGACGGGCTTGCAGATGGCGTACGTCAAGCAGTGGGCGCCGCGGTCCTTCCGCCCGATCGAACTGCGCGTTCCCGACCTGCTCCCGGGCCGCGGGCGTGCGGCGCGCGCCGATGCCCGCGAGGCAGTCGCGGGACTCGGAGCGTTCGATCTCGCCTACCTCGATCCGCCCTACAACCAGCACCGTTACTTCACGAACTACCACATCTGGGAGACGCTCGTCGCGTGGGACGCGCCGGAGCACTACGGGGTGGCGTGCAAGCGCGTCGACGCGCGCGACGACCCGGCGACCAAGAGTGTGTTCAACCACCGACGATCGATGCCGGGTGCGCTGGCCGACGTGATCGGCGCAGTCGACGCCGAGCTCGTCCTCGTGTCGTACAACAACGAGTCATGGGTGTCGATCGACGAGCTTCAGGCGATGTGCGCGGACCGCGGCGCCGATGTGTGCACGCTCGCATTCGACTCGCGCCGTTACGTCGGCGCGCAGATCGGCATCCACAACCCGCAGGGCGAAAAGGTCGGCTCGGTCTCGCATCTGCACAACGTGGAATACGTCGTATGCGCGGGCGATCGCGCACTGCTCGACCGAGTCACTGAAGGGCCGGGCGCTCTTGCCTCCCACGCGCACGGAGGCCACCCGCACGTAGCGCGCGGACGAGCTCGCGCGTCGACACGAGCTGCGCGCCGCGATCGATGACGTGATCCCACGCCCACAACGGCACGTCGTAGTGGTCGCCGTGGAAGCGCAGCGGCCGGGCGAGCGCCAAGCTCGTGACGAAGCCGTGCAGCTCGTCGAGGGAACCGTCGCTCGCGAGATGCGCGAAGTGCGTGCCGTGCGCGGGCCAACGCGGCCGGTCGACGAGGATCGTCACGTGTCCGCCTCGCGCAGCCCGATCCGGGCCGACTCGGCCATGATGTGCTCGACCCACCACTGCGGCGCGTTGTTCATCAACGTCGCGAGGTCCCAGTAGTCCCACCAGCGCACGATGCGGCCGTCGCGCAGCTGCATCATCGAGACGAACGGCAGGCTCACCCGCTCACCGGTGGGCCATTCCCAGTGCTCGACGTGCTCGGTCACGATGGTGTCGCCCTCGCCGACGATCGCACGCACGTCGTGCGAGATCGATTCCAGCGGGCCGAGCCCGACGCGCAGGCGAGCCGCGACCTGCTCCGGGCCGCGAGCGACGTCTTCGGCCGGTGTCGGCATGTCGGTGTACTCGCCGTCGTCGGCGAAGGCCGCCCCGACCGCGTCGAAATCGCGCGCGTAGAGGTCGCGCCACAGCTGCTCGACGACCTCGCGGTTGGTCGCGCTCACACGTGGCTCCGCAGCAACGGCTTCGACGGCGAGAACGTGACGGGCATGGATTCGAGGCCGCTGATGAAGTTGGCTCGCCGGCGCGGGAGCGTCGCCGGGTCGGCGGCCAGCTCGAGATCGGGTAGCCGGCTGAGCAGCTGCTCGAACATGACGCGGAGCTCCAGCCGGGCTAACGCCTGGCCGAGGCAGAAGTGCGTACCGAACCCGAACGCGAGGTGCTCGTTGGGCTGCCGTTCGACGTCGAAACGGAACGGCTCGGTGAACTTCGTCGCGTCGCGGTTCGCCGACTCGAACAACAGCATGCACTTCTGGCCGGCCGGCATGTCCTGGCCGAAGAACTCCGTGTCGCGGGTGACGGTGCGGCACATGTTCTTGATAGGTGTGACCCACCGCAGCATCTCCTCGACCGCGACGGTGATCCGCGCCGGATCGTCGGTGAGCAGCTTGTGTTGGTCGGGATGCAGCATGAGCTGCTCCATGCCGCCGCTCACGACGTGGCGAGTGGTCTCGTCGCCGCCGACGAGGATGAGCAGCGACTCGTGCAGGACGTCGTCGGGATCGAGGCGGTCGCCGTCGACCTCGGCGTGCACCAGCACGCTCATCAGGTCGTCGGTCGGTTGTTCTTGTCGCTGCGCGATCGCGTGCGTGCAGAACGCCGTGTAGCCCGCCATGGCCTGCATCGCCTTCATGTACTGGTCCTCGGTGGCGCGGCCGCTCTGCGCGCTCACCATGTCGTCCGACCACTGGAGGAGATCGTCGCGGTCCTCGGGCGCGACGCCGAGCATGTCGCCGATCAGGATCATGGGCAGGGGCGCGGCGACCTCGCTCACGAAGTCGCATTCGCCGCGCTCGCATACCTGATCGATGATCGCGTCGCACACGTCGCGGATCTTCTGCTCGCTGTCGCGCACGCGGCGCGGTGTGAATCCCTTGTTCACCAGCTTGCGCCGCTTCCAGTGCTCGGGGTCGTCCATGTCGATCATCATGGCGATCGGGCCGCCGTCGGGGCGGATGCCGCCCGCGTTGGAGAACGTGCCCGGGTCCTTCTCCATCGCGAGGAGCGCGGCGTACGACGCGATGCCCCACACGCCGTTGCGGGCGTCGAAGTAGACCGGCGCGTGCTCGCGCATCCAGGTGTACTTCTCGTGCGGATCGTCGACGTAGAAGCTCCCGTCGACCAGATCGATGTCGTCTCGCGTGCGGTGGTTGGGCATGCGCTCAGTGTTCCAAATTTCTCCGGCGGCGGGCGACCCTCGTCCGGTGAGCGCATGACTTTCGTCCCTGCCGGAACCGGACCCTCGCGCCGGACAATGTCGTCATGACGCTGACGCAGTTCCTCGACTACCTCCGCCGCAGCCCCGCCACCGTGGAGCTGGCCGAATCGCTCGCCGCGGCGCTCGAGCTCCGTGCGGCTCACCGCCCGGCCGCGTGAGGCGCTTCACCGACGCGGCGCCGGTCACTTCGGCGGCATGCGGATGCCCGCATCCATGCGGATCACCTCGCCGTTGAGATAGCGGTTGCGCACGATCTCGAGCGCGAGCGACGCGTAGTCGTCAGGTCGTCCGAGACGCTTCGGGAACAGCACCGATCGCGCGAGCTCCTCGCGCGCCTCGGCCGGCAGCGAGCCGAGCAGCGGCGTGTCGACCAGGCCGGGCGCGATCGTGCACACGCGAATGCCGGCCGCCGAGAGGTCGCGCGCCGCGGTGAGCGTCAGCGAGACGACGCCGCCCTTGGCCGCCGCGTACGCGGCCTGCCCGATCTGCCCGTCGTACGCCGCTATCGACGCGGTGTTCACGATCACGCCGCGCTCGCCGTCGTCGTTCGGCTCGTTGGCCGACATGCAGGACGCCGCCAGGCGCAACACGTTGAAGGTGCCGACGAGGTTGACGTCGATCACCTTGCGGAACGATTCGAGCATGTGTGGCGCGCCGGTGCGATTGATCGTCCGCTCCGCCCATCCGATCCCCGCGCAGTGAATGCAGGTGCGCAGCGGGGCCAGCGCCGAAGCGGCCGCGACCGCGGCACCGACGTCGCCGTCGTCGGTGATGTCGGCCCGGACGAACCGGCCGCCGAGCTCGCTCGCGAGCTGTTCACCCCGCCCCTCGTTCAGGTCGAGGATCACCACGGTGGCGCCCTCCTGCGCGAGGCGGCGCGCGGTCGCGGCGCCGATGCCCGAGGCACCGCCCGTCACGAGCGCGGTCGTGTCCTGCAGCATGTTCATGGGGGCGCACCTTACGGCACGGCGGGAATGTGCCCTCCAACTGCCGGGTTGCATCTGTGCGTGCACCCGACCGAGACGTCGTGCCACGAGGTGCTGGCCGTCATCCAGTGCTACGTCGACACCGAGTGCGACGTGTCGACCATGCTCGTCGTCGCGGCCCACGTCGACTGCTGCCACGCATGTGCCGGTGAGCTGGAGAGTTTGCGCTGGCTCAAGGCCGCGGTACGGCGGTGCGGCGGCGCTGCCGGCGCGCCAGAATCTCGCCCGTGCCATTGATCTCGTACGCTCGGCGGCTCACCGACTTCGCCGAGGCCGATCCCGAACGGCCCGCGGTCACCGACGAGCACCGCACCGTGACCCGCGCCGAGCTCGAGGCGTTCGCGAACCGCACGGCGCGTGCACTCGCGGATGCCGGCGTCGTCCCCGGCGATCTGGTGACCATCGGTTTGGGTAACAGCATCGAGTTCGTCGCCACCACGGTCGCGTGCTGGAAGCTCGGCGCGACGCCGCAACCCGTCTCGTCGCGGCTGCCGCGGCGAGAGCTCGACGCGATCATCGAGCTCGCGCAGCCGCGCGCCGTCGTGCACGAGCCCATCGATGTCGACGGTTTCGATGACGGTTCACTGCCCGATGCGATCTCGAAGCCGTGGAAGGCCATGACGTCGGGCGGGTCGACCGGCCGTCCGAAGCTGATCCTGACCGATCAGCCGGGCACGATCGATCCCGACGCACCCTCGCTGCTCCTGATGCAGCGCGACGGCGTGCACATGATGCCCGGACCGCTTTACCACAACGGTCCCTTCGTGTGGACCGTGACCGCGTTGCTCGCCGGCAATCACGTGATCCTCGGCGGCAAGTTCGATGCCGAGCGGACCCTCGTCCTCATCGACCGGTACCACCCCGACTCGATGTACGTCGTGCCCACGATGATGGCGCG
>DATMUX010000096.1:0-3614 GCA_035563695.1 Acidimicrobiia bacterium | reverse complement strand
GCACGACCTCGCCGCGGTGCTTCACCGAGCCGAGCACGCCGCCCATCAGGACGACGCGCGGCGGCAGCATCCCGCTGTCGCTCAACGCGGCGATGTTCGTCCAGGGTCCGATGCCGAGCAGCGCGTCGACCGTCGCGAGCCGCTCGGCCGCCGGAGCGCCGGCCACGACGTCGACCTCGGGGATCAAGGTGCGCGCGACCGAGGCTCGTAGCGCGACATCGCCGTCGACGGTGCTGACCCCGACGAGCTCGACGTCGGGCGAGTGCGCCGCGCACCACAGGGCGATGGTGTCGTCGGGATTGTCGCCGATGTCGGTGTCGACCCACAGACGCATGCCCCTACCCCACGATCGCCGCGAGCGCGGACCCGAGCACCGGGTACTCGAACTGGAAATCGATCGCGATGAGGCGTTCGGGCCGCACGCGCTGGCTCGCGAGCAGCAACGACTCGACCAGCTCCGCGCCGTAGCGCAGCTTCAGCGGGAACAGCGGCGTGGGCAACGCCGCCGGCCGGTGCAGCACGTGCGCGAGCGTCTGCGCGAACTCGGCGTTGGTCACCGGGTTCGGCGCGGTGTAGTTCACCGGGCCGGCGAGCCGCCCGTCGTCGATCGCGGCCCGGAGCGCGGCGACGTGATCGTCGAGCGCGATCCAGCTCATCCACTGGGTTCCTCGACCCTGCCGGCCGCCGACGCCGAGCTTGAACGGCAACAGCATCCGCGACAGCGCTCCGCCGTGACGGGCGAGCACGATGCCGGTGCGCGCGATCACCGTCCGGACGCCGGCGTCGGCCGCGGGCTGCGTCTCCGCCTCCCAGGCGCGGCACAGCTCGGCGAGGAAGTCGCTTCCGCTCTCGCTGCGTTCGGTCAGGACTTCGTCGCCGCGGTCGCCGTAGTAGCCGATCGCCGACGCCGACACGAACACCTTCGGCTTGTCCTCACGGCTCGCGACCGCGGCCGCGAGCACGGCCGTGCCGCGCACGCGGCTCGCGCGGATGCGCCGCTTCTGCTCGTCGGTCCAGCGGTGGTCACCGATCCCCTCGCCGGCGAGGTGCACGACCGCGTCGACGCCCTCGAGCGCGGGCGCGTCGATGCGGCCGGCTTCGGGGTCCCAGCCGATCGCGTCGCCGTCGGTGATGCCGCCGCGCGCGAGTCGCAGCACCCGGTGCCCGTCGGCCCGCAACGCCGCCGCCAGCGCGGTACCGACGAGCCCACGAGCACCGCTGATCGCGACGTCCACGTGGGAAATGTACGACGCCCTCGGGTAGGATGTGCGGTCCACGCGCCCCTAGCTCAACTGGTTAGAGCGGCAGACTCTTAATCTGCGGGTTCGGGGTTCGAGTCCCCGGGGGCGTACTACCTGAGCAGGCAGAACATCGCGGCGAGTGTGGTACGGACGTTGCGCGTGGGGTCCGTGCAAGTGTCGTGCAAACGCCGGTTCAACCCAGCGCGGACCCGATCGTGTCCGCAAGCGCGATCAGCTCGTCATCACGCGGATGGGTGTACGTCTGCAACGTGAACGCGACGCTCGCGTGGCCGAGCATCTTGCTCGTCAACTCCGCGCGGGCGCCGCTCGACGCGAGCATCGTCGCGACGCCATGCCTCAGATCGTGCAAGCGTGCGCCGGGGACGCCTGCCCGCTCCGTGATGCGCTTCACCGCGTGGCCGAACGAGTCCGGATCATGCGGTTCGCCATCACCGCGATCGCACACGACGAGATCGTCACCGACTTTCTGACGTTGCCCGAGGCCTACGAGCCGCGACGCCTGCTCGGTACGGTGCGCGGCCAGCCGTTCCGCCACCCAGCCCGGCAGCGGGACCGTCCGGACGCTGCGCGCCGTCTTGGGCGGCGTGAACGTGAGCGCGTGATCGATCCGCTGAAGCGACTCGACGATCCGGATACGTTCCTTGTCAAGATCGACGTTACGCCACCGTAGGGCGAGGATCTCGCCGCGGCGAGCGCCAGTGGTCGCCGCGAGGAGGACCGGGATCTCCCA
Source organism: Acidimicrobiia bacterium (assembly GCA_035563695.1). Taxonomy (GTDB): domain Bacteria; phylum Actinomycetota; class Acidimicrobiia; order IMCC26256; family PALSA-610; genus DATMUX01. The sequence goes on along the minus strand of DATMUX010000096.1, from coordinate 1,622 downwards.
TGGCGTGCCGTTGGCGGTGTCGATGATGCGCCGAACCTGCTCTGCGTTGGGGACGACGAGATGGGGACGGGACTTCGCGGGCGCGGTTGTCGCTCGCGCCGGGTTCGTGTCAAGGACTTGCATCCTCACCGCGTGGGAGAACATCGCCGATAGGCACGCGCGGGCGTGGGCCACGGTCCGTGGTTTCCGGCCCGTGGCCGTCATGGCGTCGAGGATCGACTGCAGGTGGACGGGCTTCACCTTGCGAACCTCGAGAAAGCCGATCCTTGGGACGACGTGCTCGCGCAGCAGTCCCGCGTAGTTCGCCTTCGTGCGTGGCCGAACCTTGCCGGTGGACTCGAGATGTTGAAGCCATAACTGCGAGAACTCGGCGACGCAGAGCGACTCGCCGAACGGATCGCGGCCAGACTTCCACGCCCCGAGCGCATCCTGCAGCGCGGACGCTGCTTCGGCCTTGGTTGCGTACCCGCCGCGCCATTTGTACTTCGGTCGTCCGGTCGCCGGATCTTTGCCGACGTACATCACGTACGTCCATCTGCACCGCCTGGCGCCCTTCGGACACTTGCATCTCGCGGGCGGCGGACCACACGGCCCTCGGCGGCGGAGATGTCCTTGGCTCATCGTTCGCTCCATTCGTAGCCATCGCGTTTCGCCCATATGCGAACCTGGGCGCGGGTCTAGAACCTCGCCCGCGCGCTGACGACGACGTGAACCGGCCGGTCGTCGTGCTGGACACCGATGTGCCGACCTCGAGCGAAACTCACGCCGATCGCGCGGGCTATATCGGGAGGCACCGGCCCTCCCATCCACTGACTGGAAGGTATATAGCAGTCTATCAGGGTGGCGTCGTCAAACGTAATAGAGCTGCTCGGCCGACTCTCGTTGATCCGGCCGATCTCAGCCGGCGATCCGGAGTCGAGGACTCGGCCCGCGACTTGTCGTCGAGGTCGCGTTGTGACTTGTCGGACAACTGCAAGAACCCGAGCCGAGCATCACTCGGACGCTGTTCAAACGAGCGGTTTGTTCGCGATCTCGGCACAGACGGTGACGAGGTACTCACGGGACGGATCTCGCGTCCCGGCGGGCCTACCTCATCGACGTTCACTTGCTTCGACGTTGTTCGGGGCCTCCTTATTTGCACCAGATTTGCGCGTGCCGACGTGTTTAGGGCGGCGCGGGCTTCCGACCGTGGATCTGGCGGTCCTACATCCGGCGCCCGACGCAGACCGGTCAACGGGAAGCCGGTGGTGGACAGCACCGCGGCCTCACGACCACCCCGCGAATTGTTGGAGTTTTCGGAGGCCAATTCGGACATCCCCACTGACAGGCATCGACTCAGGTGAGCCTGGCCTCCCACCACGCGTATGGGTAGTCGTCGTCATCGCTGTCCGTGGTGAAGATGGTTATCGGGCCATGACCGTGACGGCCGAAGGCGACGGAATGATCCTCCTCGGCCTCGCCGGCGGCGATGCGCCTTCGCAGTTCGGGGAGACTTGCCTCCAACCCGGTGGCCATCCTGACTTGCAGCTCGGTCATTGGGGATTCGGGCCTTGCCGATGTGTCCATCTCGCTGATCCCGCTCGTAGCGCTGTGGACGCGATCTGTACGTTTTAACAACGCCT
>DATMUX010000095.1:0-7501 GCA_035563695.1 Acidimicrobiia bacterium | reverse complement strand
CGTCAAGCGGAACCCCGGCCGCGTCGATGATCGCGGGTGTGCCTCGTGAAGACACGCAAGCCCGGAGTGCAATCGTGACCGACCCGTACCGGCTCGAACGGTTCGTCGACGCGCAAGACCACCGTGGCACGTACGAACGAGCCCTCGACGAGCTTCGAGCGGGACGCAAGACGAGCCACTGGATGTGGTTCGTCTTCCCGCAGATCGCCGGTCTCGGGCACAGCGAGATGTCGCAGGAGTTCGCGATCTCGTCAATCGGCGAAGCTCGGGCATACCTGCTGCACTCGATCCTGGGTCCGCGTCTGGTCGAATGCGCCGCCATCGTCCTGCAGGAGCAGGGTCTCGACGCCGAGGACATCTTCGGCGACGTCGACGCGCAGAAACTGCATTCTTCGATGACCTTGTTCCTGCGAGCGGCGCCCGAGGTGCCGTGTTCGCACAGGTGATCGACCAGTTCTTCGGCGGCCGGGCCGACGCGGCAACCGACGATCGGCTCTGATCCGGATCTGCGCGCTCGAGCTGCACGCGACGCGTGTCCTGTCGAGGGTCCTAGTCTTCCCGGCGTGACCCACGCCGTGTTCGACCGCCGTCCCGTCGACGACCCTGCTGATCTCGGCATCGACCGCACCGCGTTCGCCGAGCTGTGCGCGCGTGTGCAGCGCGACATCGACGAGGGACGCGTGCCGTCGTGCCAGATCGCGCTCGCCCGCGACGGCAAGCTCGCGGTATGGCGCTCGTTCGGCGACGCGCTCCCGCAATCGCGCTACGTCATCTTCTCGGCGACGAAGCCGGTCGTCGCGGGTGCGATCTGGATCCTGATCGGCGACGATCAACTCGACATCTCGCGGCGCGTCGCCGAGATCGTTCCCGAGTTCGCATCGAACGGCAAGGACGTCGTCACGATCGAGCAAGTGCTGCTGCATACATCGGGCTTCCCGCACGCGCCGTTCGACCCCCTCGACTGGGACGACCGGGAACGGCGGCTCGCGCGGTTCGCGCAGTGGCGCCTGAACTGGGAGCCGGGAACTCGCTTCGAGTACCACCCCACGGCCGCGCACTGGGTGCTCGCCGAGATCATCGAGCGGTGCACCGGGACCGACTTTCGTGTCTTCGTGCGCGAGCGCATCTTGGAGCCGCTCGGCCTGGTCGGCCTGCAGGTCGGCGTTCCGGCCGCGGAACAAGGCGACATCAACGCGCTCGTGCTCACGGGGGAGCCGGCGTCGCCCGACGAGCTCGAGGCGGTGCTCGGCGTGCGCTCGTTGCCGATCACCGAGGTGACTCCCGAAGCGTTGCTGCGCTTCAACCGCGCCGACGTGCGCGCGGTCGGCGTGCCGGGCGGCGGCGGCGTGTCGACCGCGGCTGATCTCGCGCTCTACTACCAGGCGGTGCTGCGCGACTCGACGGGCTCCGGTCCCGGCATCTGGAGCCGCGGCGTGCTCGCGGACGCCACGGCGCGCGTGCGCAACCGGATGCCCGATTATGTCGGGACGCCCGCGAACCGCACGATCGGTCTGGTCGTGGCCGGCGACGACGGGCGATCCGGTGCGCGCGGCCTGGGCAAGACGGTCTCGGCGCGCGCGTTCGGGCACAACGGTGCGGGTGGGCAGATCGCCTGGGCCGACCCGGAGACCGGGCTGTCGTTCTGCTACCTCACCAACGGGCTCGACCAGCACCAGCTGCGGGAATGGCGCCGGACGACCGCGATCGCGAGCCGGGCCGCGGTGTGCCCGGGTGCGCGCGGCACCTAGGATGTCCGGGCCGGCCGTACGTCCAGAAGGCCAGGTCGGGGGCCGGCTCCAGGGTGCCGGCACCAGGGGGGCGAGCTCCAGGGGGTGTGTGATGCGCAGGCGCACGGGTGTCGGTCTGCTGGGAACGATCGCGCCGGCAGTGGCGCTGACGCTCGCGCTCGCCGGCTGCGGGAGCTCCGGCACCTCCACGAAGTCGTCGTCGGGCACGGCGCCGGCGAACGCGGCTGCGACCACGACGGAGCCGCCGCCGACGCAGGCGATCGTGTCGGCGACCAACGTCCGGGTCATTCCCGGCAGCGCCACGGGGAACTCGCCGTGCGAGAAGGCGGCCCCCACCCCCGCGTCACCGGGTGAGGTCGGTGCGGGCACGGGCGGCAGCAACTCGGTGAACAGCCCCGCGTCGGTCGCCGCGGCCGAGCACGGCGTGCGCGGCAAGCTCGTGCAGCTGCCGTTGACGCCGGCCGAGCAGCAGGTGCTCACGGGACAGATGGCGGCCGCCGCCGCCGTCGCCAAGGAGTACCCGACGGTGAAGGACGCCGAAGCCGCGGGCTACATGATGTCGACGGTCTACGTCCCGTGCATCGGGGCGCACTACACGAACTTCCGGCTCGCCCGGCAGTTCGACCCGGCGCACCCGTCGGAGCTGCTCTACGCCGGCACGCAACCCGACTCGAAGATCGTCGGGCTCAGCTATCTCGTGTGGCATCCCGACGGACCGCCGCCCGGGTTCGCGGGGCCGAACGATCACTGGCACCAGCACAACGCGAACGGCGGCCTGTGCATCCAGGGTGGCGTCGTGATCGCCGGCGAGGAATCGACGCGCCAGCAGTGCGCCGCCCTCGGCGGCCACAAGACGCTGCTGACCGATATCTGGATGGTGCACGCGTGGGTCGTGCCCGGCATCGATTGCAGCTGGGGCACGTTCGCCGGGGAGTGTCCCGCGCTCGGTGGCCGCCTCGGCGGCTCGATGTACGACCCGCCCGCGCCGAGCAAGTCGTAGCGGCGCTCAGCCGAGCGGCGACCACGCCGCGCTGCGAAGCAGCCGGCTCTCCCAGTCGTCGCGCACGTCGAGCGCGTCGTGCATCCACGTGCCGGGGCCCTTCACCTGCGCGGGGAGCTCGCGCGTGAACAGCGCGGGAAGGCGCTCGGGGTAGTCGACGCGCTGCCAGAGCACGACTTCGCGACGACGCGGCGCGCCGAGCGCGGCCTGGAACACTCCGAGCAGCGTCAGGAGTGATCGCTCGGTGCGTTGTTCGAGGCTCGGTGCGTAGTGCGTGCGCGCGGCCACGAGATAGTCGTCGAGCCGGGCCTCGTGCGGCCAGGCACTGTCCTCCATGTAGAGCGCGGGCTCGTGCTCGCGCGCGTCGGCCGGCACCGTCGACAGATCGAGGTCGCCCATCGGCGACCAGTCGACGGGCAGCAGGATCTTGCCCCGCACTTCGTGGCGCATGCGGTCGGCGTCGGCGGCCCAGCCGCGCAGGTCGCCGCGCTGCACGCGGAGTGCGAGCCGCTCGTAGGCGGCGCCGTCGCGCAACCCCGTGATCGAGACGTGGTGGTACGCGCGCCCGGTGCCGTGCGCGAGCTTCAGGTAATAGAGCAGCCGCGCGCCGTCGTCGGCCGCGAGCGCGCGCATCCAACCATCGCGAAAGGCCGCTTCGAACTCGTCTTCGTTGCGGCCGGCGACGACGTGGACCTCGTGGAGTAGGAGCATGGCCTCAGCCTGCCATGCGCTCGACGAGGAAGTCGATCGCGCGCGTCAGTGCCGCGACGTCGGCCGGCTCGATCGCCGGGAAGAGGGCGATCCGGAGCTGGTTGCGGCCGAGCTTGCGATACGGCTCGACGTCGACGATGCCGTTGGCGCGGAGGGCAGCCGCCAGCGCCGCCGCGTCGATCCGCTCGTCGAAGTCGATCGTCGCCGTCACATGGCTGCGATACGACCGGTCCTTCACGAACGGTGTCGCGAGCTCGTGCCCGTCGGCCCACTCGTACACGTGCGCGGCCGAGGTGTCGCAGCGCTTCGCGGCGAACTCGAAGCCGCCGTTATGCAACATCCACTGCAGCTGGTTGTCGAGCAGGAACAAGGTCGCCAGCGCGGGCGTGTTGTACGTCTGATCGAGACGCGAGTTCTCGAGCGCGATCGACAGGTCGAGCGTCGGCGGCATCCAGCGTCCCGACGCCTTGATGCGCGCGATGCGGTCGAGTGCGGCCGGCGAGCACAGCGCGAGCCACAGACCGCCGTCACTTGCGAAACACTTCTGCGGCGCGAAGTAGTACACGTCGAAGGCGGCCGCGCCGGCGCGCAAGCCGCCCGCCGCGGAGGTCGCGTCGACCACCGCCAGCGCGTCGCCGTCGGCAGGCCGGTGCAGCGGGACCATCACGCCGGTCGAGGTCTCGTTGTGCGGGTAGGCGTACACGTCGCCGTCGACCCGATCGGGGAGGTCCGGCACCTCACCCGGTGCGGTCTCGCACACCTGCGGGTCGCCGAGGTGGGGCGCCGCCCGGGCCACGGCCGCGAACTTCGAGGAGAACTCGCCGAGCACGAGGTGGGTGCTCGCCCGTTCGATCAATCCGAACGCGGCCGCGTCCCAGAACGAGGTGGAGCCGCCGATGCCGAGCAGGACCTCGTAGTCGCCGGGCAGCGAGTAGAAGTCGCGCAAGCCGGCCCGCACACGCGCGACCACCGACTTCACGCCCGCGCGCCGGTGGCTCGTGCCGAGATAGCCGTGCGCCGCCGCGGCCAGGGCCGCGACCGCGTCGTCGCGCACCTTCGACGGTCCGGATCCGAAACGGCCGTCGGCGGGCAACAGGGCGCGGGGAAGCGTGAGATCGGCGGACGTCACGCCAGCACGCTAGCCAGCGCGCCCGCGGCACCCCGTACGATTCCGCGACACCCACCGGCGATGGCTTCAGGCCAGCGCGAGCAGCTCGTCGAACCCGGAGCGCAGGCAGTCGGCGAGCAGTTCGGGGTCGGGAACCGCCGTCGTGTCGACGACGATGCCGATGCAACACGTGTCGCAGTGCGAGATCAGGGTCACGTTGAACGCCGCGCCCGACGGCGGACCGAACGCGTAGAGCCGCTCGACGCCCGCGCCGGCGGTGAACACGGGTATCGGCGCGCCCGGGATGTTGGACGTGACGAAGTCGCAGCACTTCAACATCCCGCCGAACAGCGCGGTGGTCGTGGAAGTGGGCAGGCGGTTGAGCACACCCGCCAGCGTGCTCGTCATCTGCAGCGCCGGTTCGGCGCGCCACTCACGCACGAGCTTGCCGATCTCGCGAATGCGCTCGCTCGGGTCGTCGATCGCGGTCGGGACCGGGAAGCGGGCGGGCGCGAAGCGGTTGCCGCCCGCTTCGTCGCCGCCCTGGCGCAGGTTGATCGGCAGCGTCATCCGTAACGTTTCGGGCGCGGCGCCATGGTGCGCGTGGTATTGCGCGACCCCGCTGATCACGGCGGCGACGAACGTGTCGTTGAGGCTGCCCTCGCTGCGTTTGGCGACGCGCCGGAGATCGTCGAGCGAGACGTCGATCACGTCGAGGTGTCGTCCGAGCCCGCGCGCACGCATGATCGGTGACATCGGCGCGGTCGCGGGCGCGAGCGACCGCGCGATCGACCGCATGGTGCGCAGCGCCTCGGCCGTCGTGCCGAACGGGTCGCTGATCATGCGCGCGGTGGTGCGCACCGCGGTGCCCGGCAGGCGGCGCGCCACACCGAACACGCGCCGGCGCTGGTGTGCGAGCGAATCGCGTACCAGGCCGACGGTGCCGATGTGCTCCGGGGCGGGCACGGCCGGAAGATCACGATCGCTCGGCTCGGTCGCGTCGCGTGCGACGTCGACGAGATGCGTGAGCAAGGCCATGCCGCCGACACCGTCGGTGACCGAGTGATGCACCTTCATGGCGAGGGCGGCCCGTTCACCGTCCGGTCCGTCGAGGCCCTCGATCAGCGTGAACTCCCAGAGCGGCCGGGCGCGGTCGAAGCTCGACGTCGCGATCGGTTGCAGGATCTCGAGCAGCTCGCGCATCGATCCGGGGCCGGGAAGCCGTATCCGGCGGAGATGGAAGTCGAGGTCGAAGCTGGGCTCGATGGTCCAGCGCGGCGGTGCGATGCGCAGCGGCGGCGACAAGACGCGCTGGCGGAAACGGGGGATCAGCAACGTCGCGCGATCGATCCGGCGGCGCAGCCGGATCCAATCGGGTGCGGAGTCGAAGATTGCGACCGCGACGATCGTCGAGCGGAGCACCGGATCCTTCTCGATGTTCCACATGAGCGCGTCCTCGTCGCTCATGTGGCGTGCGAAACGGCCGACTTCCGGCATGGGCACCGTCTCCGGGCACTCGAGGTCTGCGCGAAGGTACTCCTCCGCGGCCCCGGTTCACAGCGCCGGGGCCGCGGAGCACGCGAGGTCCGGTCGACCCGATCACGTAGCGATGTCGTACACGACACTCACGTCGACCGAGAGCTGTTGCGACCCCGGCTCGACGGGTGTCGCCGCGCGCACCGCGTCGCTCGCGGTCGTCCCCGTGAAGTACTGAGGCTGCGGGAGCTGCGTACCCGTGTCGTCGATGCTGCGGATGGCGCCGAGCTTCACGCCCGCGGCCGCGGCGAGCTGTTGCGCCTGCGTGATCGCGTCCTTCACCGCGGCGGCGCGCGCTTGCGCGAGCGCACCGGTCGGGTCCTCGATCGAGAATGCAACCCCTTGCAACCGCACGTCGTTGCCGACCTTGGCCGCGGCGGCGTCGATGATGGAACCCGCGTGCGTGATGTCGTGGAGTCGCACCGAGACGGGGTTCGACACGCTGTAACCCGTGATCTGTTGACCCTTCGTGTCCCATGTCGGCGACACCGAGAGGTCGTTCGTCTGGATGTCCTTGGCCGCGACCCCGCGCGACTTCAGCGCGTCGATGAGCGCGGTCGCCTCGTCGCCGTTCTTCTGCATCGCGGTCTGCGCCGACGGATCGGTCGTCTGCACTCCGATCGTGACCGTGACGGTGTCGGGCGTGCCCTCGACCTTGCCGTGTCCCGCGACGGAGATCGTCGGCCCGTTCGTGTTCGCGACGGTGGTCGCGGCCGCGAGCTGGACGGGCCGAGCCGGGTGCGCGGCGTTGCGGCCGGCCGCGCCGCCGCAGCCGGCGATGCCGACCGCGCCGAGTACGGCCAGCGCCGTGATCGACGTGCGCTTGTGTGCGTGCATGAGTTCGTCCCTTCGTTCCTTCGTTCGGGTTCGGACGAGCCGGGCACGTGTCCCGGTTCCCGGCCTAGGGTCGTTTGGTGCGGAGTCGCTACGTCACGGCCAACGGGATCCGGTTGTTCTGCCTCGAGTCCGGCCCGGAGGACGGGCCGCTCGTGCTCCTGCTGCACGGGTTTCCGGAGCTCGCGTACTCGTGGCGCCACCAGGTCGCCGCCCTGGGCGAGGCCGGGTTTCGCGTCGTCGCGCCCGACCTCCCGGGCTACGGCCGCAGCGACAAGCCCGATGTGACATATGACTGCGAGTGGATCAACGCGTGCCTGATCGGCATCGTCGACGCGCTCGGACGCGACCGCGCCGTGATCGCCGGCCACGATTGGGGTGGCATTCTCGTGTGGATCATGGCGCGGCAGTATCCCGAACGCGTCGCGGGAGTGATCGGTGTGAACACGCCCGACCTGTCGAGGCCGGCGATGCCGCCGGTGCAGTTGCTGCGGCAGATCTTCGTCGACACACCCATCTACATCATCCAGTTCCAGGAGCCGGGTCTCGCGGAATGGGTGCTCG
>DATMUX010000094.1:0-4637 GCA_035563695.1 Acidimicrobiia bacterium | reverse complement strand
CGGTCACGAGCTCCTGGCGAAGTTCGTCAATCTGTGATCGGACGCTCCGGTTCGTCGCGTACGAACGCCGGGCTCCAGCCCGGGCGTGATCGCGGTGGCGCGGGAGACGACGACTCGGCCTGCGGTGCGTCGTTGCCCGAGAGCTCGATGCGCGCCTGCTCGTAGAGCTCGTCGATCAGCGCGCGTACCTCGGGTTCGAGCTCCCGGTGCGCGACGACGGGGCGGGGCGCGACTATCGGGGTCGCGCGACCAGCAACCGGCGCGGCGCCGCGGAGGCGGCCCGGCTCGGCGTGCAGGCGATCGAGCAGGAAGCGGTCGACCGGGAGCAACGAGGCCGCGAGGCGCCGATCCTCGCCGAGCACGCGCGGATGGCGGCGCCGGAATCCCTGGCCGCACATCGGGCACCGGCGGGCGCGCGCGTCGGGCAGCACGGAGATGCACGTCGGACAGCGAAAGGTCTCCATAGGCGCTCCTCGGCCGCGCTCCTCGTCCCCGAATCGTCCCCGAATCGTCCTCGAGGCTCGATCTGCACATATTACGAGAATCGCCCGATAGGTGAAATACGGAGGTATCACGCGCAAGCCGGGTTGCGGGAACCGTCAGGGGCGGGTGCCGAACCAGCCCTGGCCCAGCGACCACGCCTGGCGGGTGACCTCGGTGGCCAGCGCGGCGTCGAAGTCGGGCTGCCACGGCACTTCGCGCAACGTGGCCTTGACCCGGTCGAGCAGCGGTACGGGGACGCGACCGGCACCCCGGGCGAGCTCCACGGCGGCGTCGACGAGCTCGGCGTCGGGATAACACGCCCACGCCAGGCCGATCTCGACCGAGCGGGCACCGTCGACGACAGCGCCGAACAACAGCATGGCCGCGGCGGCCTGGGGCCCGACGGCCCGGTCGAGCATCCACGTATGGCCGCCGCCCGGATGCAGGCCGATCTTGGGGAACCGCGGGTCGAAGCGGGCCGACGCGCCGGCGATGCGCACGTCGCACGCGAGCGCGAGGTTCATGCCCGCGCCGACGGCCGGGCCGTTCACCGCCGCGACCGTCGGGAGCGACGACCGCAGCACGCGCAGGAACCCTTCGTAGATCGATGTGACCGCGCGCCGGTCGGTGTCGGTCTCCGCCGAAGCCAGCGCGCTCAAGCTCGACACGTCCGCACCCGAGCAGAACGCGGGCGGCTCGCCCGTGACGACGACCGCGTGGATCGCGTCGTCGCGTTCCAGCGCGTCGAACGTCGCGACGATCTCGCGGACCATGGGCGCCGTCATCGCGTTGCGCCGCTCGAGGTCGATGAGCGTGACCACCGCGACCTCGTCCCGTCGATCCACGCGGACGTGTTCCATGGGGCGCAGTTCTAGTCGGGCCGGACGACCGCGGGGGAGTGGCGGAAGAAGTTCTCGACCTCGCGCTCGTAGCGATAGGTCGAATGCTGGTCGCCGACCGCCCCCTTGAGGCGCAGGCCTTGCGCGAACGCCTCGATTGCCGTGAGGGTCGTGTACCGGTACTGGAATCCGGATCGCTTGAATCGAGTGTTGTCGAGGCAGCGGCCGTACCGCAGGAGTGCCACCGCTTCGGGCGGCAGATCCCACAGCCGCAGGAATCGCGCCGGCTCGGCCGCGAGGTTCGTGAACAGGAACGGCAGCGGCAAGCGCGCCTTGCCGACCATGGCGCACACGTCGCTCCACGGCAGGTTGCCGTCGCCGGCCACGTTGTAGATGCCGGGGATGTCATTGGTCGTCGAGTACATCAGGGCGGCAACGACGTCGTCGGCATGCACGAACTGCACGCGCGGGTCGAAACCCAGGATCTCCGGCACGACGGGCCGGCGCAGCGCGACCGCGAACGGCGTGTCGATGTCGTCGCCGAGCACGTTCGCGAACCGCAACAAGGTGACGTCGACGTGTGGATTGTCGTCGGCGAAGTCGCGCACGAACGCCTCGACCTCGATGAGCGAGCGTTCGACGTTGGTGCGCGCCGACCCGGTCCGGGTCATGTCCTCGCGGAAGAAGTACGGGTCCGACGCGTGTGCTCCGTAGACGAGGCCGGAGCTCTTCAGCACGACCTTGCGCACCGGACTCGACGCGGCGCCGGCCGCCGCGAGGAGATTCATCGTGCCGATCACGTTGATCTCGTGCAGCGATCGGCCGCTCACCCGCGTGGAGTCGACGACGAGATGCGTGTGCACGACGGTGTCGATCTGGGTCGCGCGCACGATGCGCGACAGGATCGAGTGGGTCGAGTCGGTGCGCACGAACTCGGTGCGCTCGAGCGGAACACGCGGGTCGCGCGTGTCGACCCCGACGACGACCTCGACGTCGGCTCGCGCTTCGAGCGCTTGCGCGACCCGACCGCCCCAATACGTCGACAGGCCGGTGACCAGTACCCGCACGGTGCCGCTACCCGAACCACACGCTGCGCCGCGCGCGGAGCATGTCGTACAGCGCGTCCTGCACGATGCGGCGGACCCGTTCCGATTCCTCCATCACCCGGCTGCGCGAGTAGCGCTCCTGGTTCGGCGGCACGTCGAAGTGCACCGGAGGCAGCACGCGGATCCGGAACTTGGCGGGCAGGTAGACCATCAACCCCGCGGGTCCGAACATCAACATGTTCGCCGTGACCGGGAAGTAGGGGATGTTCATCGCTTTGGCCAGCCGGTTGCTCTTGAACAGGATCGGCATCGACTCCTCGGCGCCGACGACCGCGATCGGGATCACCGGCGCGCCGGCGCGCATCGCGATCTCCACGAAGCCGCCGCGACCGAAGCGGCGGAGCCGGTACCGCTCGCTGTAATGCTTGCCGGTGCCCTTCGTGCCTTCCGGGAACACGAGCACGAGTTGCTGCTCGTCGTGCAACAGGCGGTACGCGTTGTCGGGATGAGCTGCGACGCCGCCGCTGCGCGACCAGAGCGTGCCGACGACGGGCAGCTCGCGGAACAGGTTCTCGGCGAGCCCGTAGACCGGTCGCTTCAAGTCCTTCTCGATGCCGTGCATGATCGACGGCGCGTCGGAGGGAATCGCGCCCGCGTGGTTGGCGACCAGCAACGCGCCGCCCTCCTCGGGCAGGTGCTCGAATCCCTCCCACTCGACACGGAACCAGCGCGAGTAGATCGGCTCGTACGCGCGGCGCGTCAGCGCGCGGAACTTCTCGCTGCGACCCCACCGGTCGACGTCGGAGTGGCGTTCGGTCGGTGCGGCTGTCGCGGCCGGAGCATCGGGGGTGGCGCGCGCCAGCGGTACGAGCTCCCGTCCGGCCGCCGTCTCGACTTCGGTGAGGTCGAGATCGGGGTGTGTCGCGGCCGCGACTTCGACGGCTCGGTCGGGAACGTCGGTCACCGGCCAAGACTACGTAGCAAGGGCTCCCGTGACCAACCAGTCGTCGCCCCGGTAACGACGCGCCATGCCGTAGAGGCGGGCGAACATGAACACGAAGAGCGCGCCCCACAACGCGACGAGGCCCGCCGAGGTGGTGAGCACCCAGAACGCGAACGGGATGAAGCAGGCCGTGGCGACCGTCATGGCCAGCGCGAGATAGCGCACGTCGCCCGCGCCGATCAGGATGCCGTCGAGCACGAACACGATTGCCCCAAGTGGTTGCATCAGCGCGACTGCGAGCAAGACGGGCGTCAGCTCGTGACGCACCGCCGGATCGTGCGTGAATACGGCGCCGACGACGGGCGTTGCCGCGACGACGAGGAGCGCGAGCACGGTGCCGACCCCGAATCCCCACTCGACCATGCGCCGGGACGCGGCCCGGGTCGCGGCGACGTCGGCCGCGCCGAGGGACCGGCCGACGATGGCCTGACCCGCGATCGCGATGGCGTCGAGGCACAGCGCGAGGAACCACCAGAGCTGCCACGCGATCTGGTGCGCCGCGACCTGCACGTCGCCGAGCCGCGAGGCGATCGCCGTCGCGCACGTGAAGGTGAAGAGCAGCGACGCGGTGCGGATCGTCAAGTGGGCACCCATCACCGCCGCGGCGCGCAGCTGGGCGCGGTCGGGCCGGGCGGATGCGGACGACGCGCGCACGTTGTGGCGGACGATCGCGAGGTAGGCGAGCGCCGCGCCGGTCTGGGCGGCCACCGTGCCCCACGCCGATCCGGCGATGCCGAGGTGCGCTCCGTACACGAGCGCGACCTCGAGGGCGAGGTTCGCGACGTTCGCGGCGATCGCGATGAGGAGCGGGGTGCGCGTGTCCTGCAGGCCGCGCAGGTAGCCGGTGCCGGCCAGCGCGACGAGGACGCACGGCGCGCCGAGCAGCGAGATGCGGAGGTAGGTGCGGGCGTACGGCGCGACGTGTGCGGACGCGCCCATCGCGTGCACGACGGTTCCACCGACGGCAAGCCCGGCCAGCGTGAGGGTGATCCCGAGACCGAGCGCGAGCCAGATGCCGGCGACGCCCCGCTCGGCTGCGTCCCGGTCGTCGCCCGCGCCGACGCTGCGGGCGACCATGGCCGTGGTGCCGTAGGCGAGGAAGTTGAAGACGCCGAACGCGGCCGTGAGCAGCGCGCCGGCCACGGCGAGGCCGCCGAGCGGGCGGGTGCCGAGGTGCCCGACGATGGCCGTGTCGGCGAGCACGTACAGCGGCTCGGCCGCGAGTGCCCCGAAGGCGGGGAGGGCGAGCCGCAGGATCTCGCGGTC
>DATMUX010000093.1:0-3392 GCA_035563695.1 Acidimicrobiia bacterium | reverse complement strand
CGACCGAGACCTGATCGACCGGATCACCCAACTCGTCGCCGAGGAACAGCAGCTGCAGGAGACCGACCACCACGACGCGGCGCGCTTGCGCGACGTCGAGGTCATGCTCGACCAGTGCTGGGACCTGCTGCGCCAGCGCCGTAGCCGCGGCCGCGCCGAACGTGACCGCGCTGGCGATCGCCCGGGCCGCGCAGGGTGTCGGCGGTGCGCTGCTCGTGCCCGGGAGCCTGGCGATCATCGGCGCGAGCTTCCTCGAGGCCGACCGGGCGCGGGCGATCGGCGCATGGTCAGGACTTGGCGGGGTCGCGAGCGCGCTCGGCCCGTTCATCGGGGGCTGGCTCATCGCCGCGGCATCCTGGCGTTTGGTGTTCCTCATCAATGTGCCGATCGCGGCCGTGACCGTGGTGATCGCGCTCCGCCACGTCCCGGAGAGTCGCGCCGCGACCGAGCACAAGATCGACGTTCCGGGCGCGGTGCTCGCGTCGATCGGTCTGGGTGCACTGTGCTGGGCATTGATCCGCAGCGCCCAGGGCTTCGGCGGTCCGGAGGCGTTCGCCGCGCTCGTCGGCGGCGCGGCGCTCGTCGCGTTCTTCGCCGTCGAGGCGCGCCGCGCGCACCCGATGCTGCCGCTCGGCATCTTCCGATCGCGCCAATTCAGCGGGGCCAACGGCACGACGCTCGCGGTGTACGCCGCGCTGGGAGCAGCGATGTTCCTCATCGTGCTCGAGCTGCAGATCGCGCTGCACTACTCGCCGGTCGCGGCCGGCGCGTCGCTGCTCCCGATCACCCTGCTGATGCTTCTGCTGTCGGCGCGCTTCGGTGCCCTCGCGCAGCGCGTGGGCGCGCGCGTCCCGATGACCGTCGGTCCGCTGCTCGTCGGCGCTTCCATGCTGCTGTTCACGCGCGTGCAGCCCGGCGCGCACTACGTGTCGGTCGTGCTCCCCGCGGCGCTGCTGTTCGGCCTGGGTCTGGCCGTCACCGTCGCCCCGCTCACGGCGACGGTCCTCGCCGCGGTCGGCCCCGACGAGCTCGGCGTCGCTTCGGGCGTCAACAACGCGGTCGCGCGCCTGGCGGGTCTGCTCGCCGTGGCGGTGCTCCCGGCCTTGACGCGCCTCGACACGACCCTGCCGGCGGGCGCGTTCACGTCGCGCGTCGCGACCGCGATGCGCATCTGTGCGGTGCTCGCGGCCGCGGGCGGAGTTGTCGCGTTCGCGACGGTGCGAACTCAGCGGAAGGTGGTCGTGACCACACAGGCGAGCGTGATCCAGCCGTGCCACGACCCGTGCGTCGCGTGGGCCGCGGACTGATCCGAGCACCGCGGCCCGTGACCACGAGGGGGAGCCGGGGGTGCGGCTAGCGGAAGATGCCGGTGTGGCCGAGCGAGTAGCGGCCCGGCTGGGGGTACACCGCGAGACCGTGGGGCCCCGAGCCGACCGGGATGCGGTGCAGCAGCGCACCCGTGCGCGTGTCGAACACGTACACGACCCCGTTCGATCGGCCGGAGACCCACAGCTGCGTGCCGTCGGCCGACACGCCGCCCATGTCGGGTGAGCCGCCACCGGGGATGACCCACGTGCTCACGACGGAGTTCGTGGCGAAGTCGAGCAGCGAGATCGTGCCCGCGTTGCGGTTGGTCACGTAGAGCACCTTGGAGTCGCGGCTCACGTAGAGGCCGTGCGCGCCCGAACCCGTCGGGATGAACCCCGTCACGCGAAACGCGTCTCCGTCGACCGTGTACAGGCCGCCGCGGATCATGTCGGCGATGTAGAAGACGTGACCGGTCGGGTCGAGCTTGACGTCCTGCGGCTTTGCGTTGCCGCCGTTCAACAAGATCGTGCCGAGGACGGTGCGCGTCGCGACGTCGAGCTTCAGTACCTTGCCGGAGAACTCGCACGACGCGATGAGGTAGCGGCCGTTGGCCGAGAAGTCGATGTGGTCGATGCCCTTGCACACGACGGGAACCGACTGCACGAGTGCGAAGGTGTGCGCATCGCGGAAGTCGAGGCGTTGCAGCCGTTCGGCGACGACGATCGCGTACTTCCCGTCGGGTGTGAAGTACATGTTGTACGGATCCTCGACCGGGATGTTCGCCCCGGGCTTGCCGGTCGCGGGATCGATCGGCGTGAGCGAGTTGCCCTGGTCGTTCGTGACGTAGAGCGTCTTCAGGTCCCAGCTCGGCACGACGTGCTGTGGAAGCCGTCCGACGGGGAATTCGTCGATCACCTGATACGTCGCCGGGTCGATGACGTCGACGGTGTTGCTGAGCGTGTTCGGGACGTACACGCGCGCGGGGAAGCCCTTGATGACGGGGGAGAGCTGATTCGGGCGGTCGGCCGCGTAGATGTCGTTCGGGTCGAGCACGGGCGGCATGCCCGGGAGCGCGTTCGCGTCGGCGGCGGTGGCCGTCGTCGGCGACTGCGCCGGCGCCGGCGTGGACGTTGCCGATGACGATTTGGTGGCCGGCGTCGTGGAGCCCGTGGGCGGCGCACTGTGCTTGCCGGAGCTGCTGCACGCCCCGAGCGCGGTGGCGCACACGAGCGCGAGGCAGGTGACGAGGTGGGAGCGGCGCATCGGTCGACGATGGTAGGTGCGCAGAGGTAAGTGCGGGGTATCGTCTCCGCCCATATGGAATTCGGCCTCTTCAACAGCGCGTGCGTGCTCCCGCAGTACGACGGTGACGAGCACCGTCGCATCATGGACGAAGTCGCGATCGTGCAGGCCGCCGACCGCGTCGGCTTCAAGTACACCTGGGCCACCGAACACCATTTCTTGACCGAGTATTCACATCTCTCGGCGAACGAGGTGTTCCTCGGTTATCTCGCGGCCGCGACCTCGTACATCCATCTCGGCTCGGGCATCTTCAACATCACGCCGCCGGTCAATCACCCGGCGCGCGTCGCCGAGCGCGTCGCGCTCCTCGACCACCTCTCGGAGGGGCGGTTCGAGTTCGGCATGGGGCGCGGCTCATCGACGACCGAGCAAAAGGGCTTCGGCATCCCCGAACCCGACCTCACACGCGACATGTTCGACGAGGTCGTCGGCGAGTTCCGCAAGATGTGGCGCCCGGAGGAGTACCCGGGTTTCGACGGCCGCTTCTTCAGCATGCCGCCGCGGAACGTGTTGCCGAAGCCGTACAGCGCGCCGCACCCGCCGATGTGGGTCGCGGCGGGCAACCCGTCGACGTTCGAGAAGGCGGCGCGCATGGGATTGGGCGTGCTGTGCTTCACGATCGGCGGCCCCGAGTCGATCAAGCCGCTCGTCGACCTCTACAAGACGACGATCGAGCACGCCGAGCCCGTCGGCGACTTCGTGAACGACAACATCATGGTCACGACCCAGCTGCTGTGTCTCGAGGACGGTGCGCGCGTGCGCGAGCTGGGCGCGAACCTCGG
>DATMUX010000092.1:0-6140 GCA_035563695.1 Acidimicrobiia bacterium | reverse complement strand
CGCACTCGATCCGCGCGCTCGTCGAGCGCACGGGTATCGATCCCGCGGCGGTCGACGACGTCGTGTTCGGTTGTGTCGACACGATCGGCCCGCAGGCCGCCGACATCGCGCGTACGTGCTGGCTCGTCGCGGGGATGCCCGACGAGGTGCCCGGCACCACCGTCGACCGGCAGTGCGGCTCGTCGCAACAGGCCGTGCACTTCGCCGCGCAAGCGGTCATGTCGGGGACTGCGGATCTGGTCGTCGCGGGCGGCGTGCAGAACATGAGCGCGATCCCGATCAGCGCCGCGATGCTGGCCGGAGAGCAGTACGGCTTCGCCGATCCGTTCGGCGGATCGCCCGGCTGGGTGGCGCGCTACGGCACACAAGAGGTGTCGCAGTTCCGCAGCGCGGAGATGATCGCGGAGAAGTGGAACATCACGCGCGACGACATGGAGACGTTCGCGGTCGAGTCGCACGAGCGCGCGCTGCGCGCCCGGGCCGAGGAGCGCTTCGCGCGCGAGATCGTCCCGCTCGCGGGCGTCGAGCACGACGAAGGCCCGCGGGAGCCGAACCTCGACAAGATCCGCTCGCTGCCCACGCTCGTCGAAGGCGGTCGGCTGACCGCGGCGGTGTCGTCACAGATCTCCGACGCGTCGGCCGCGCTGCTGATCGCGAGCGCGAGCGCGGTCCGCACGCACGGGCTGACGCCGCGCGCCCGCATCCATCATCTTTCCGTCCGTGGCGCGGATCCGGTGTGGATGCTCACGGCACCCATTCCCGCGACCGCGTACGCGCTGAAGAAGACGGGCATGGATCTCGACGACATCGATCTCGTCGAGATCAACGAAGCGTTCGCGTCGGTCGTGCTCGCATGGCAGCGCGAGACCGGCGCCGATCTCGCCAAGGTGAACGTCAACGGGGGCGCGATCGCGCTCGGTCACCCGCTCGGGGCCACGGGCGCCCGGCTGATGACGACGTTGCTCAACGAGCTCGAACGCACCGGCGGTCGCTACGGCCTGCAGACGATGTGCGAGGGCGGCGGCCAGGCCAACGTCACGATCATCGAACGTCTCTGACTGTCAGTACCGCGACGCTGCGACATTGGTGGTCACGATTTTGGCCGTATGTGACCAAAATCGTGACCACCGGTCCGGGAGGGCCTAGACGGAGCCCAGGCGGCGGAGTCTCCGCCAACCGAGCACGACGAAGACCGGGCCGGCGATCATCAACTTGAGTGCGACGATCCCCAAGGTGATGTCGCGCCCGAGGGTGTTGGCGTCGACGATGACGTGCCGGGGGTTCGACGGGTCGTACCGCACGTTCACCGTCGGCCCGACGCCGCTGCCCTCTCCGTGCTGCTCGGGCTCGCGGGTCGTGACGAGTCGCCCGTCGCGCGTGGTGAAGGTGATCGATCCGTTGTCGACGCGCGTCGCCACGACGGGCACGTAGCGCGCCCGCTGCGCCGCGTCGTTGTCGTGGAGGATCCAGGTGGTGCACGCCGCGAGCACGCCGAGCAGGGCCACCAGCACACCGCCGATCACGGCCGTCCAGGCCCGGCGGTGCGACCAGCGGGGCCACGGTTCCCGCGCCGGCGCGGTCGATGCTGCCCCCGCCGTCGATCGCACCGGTCGCGCCGCGCTCGCGACCCGCGTGCGGTCGTACGCGCGCCGCCGATCCGCGTTCGACAACACGGCGTAGGCGGCCGACAGCTCCTTGAACTGCTCGTCCTCGGCGGCGCTCGTCGTCGTGTCGGGGTGCAGGAGCTTGGCCCGCGCGCGGAAGGCCTGCGTGATCTCGTCGTCGGTCGCGCCCGCGTCGACGCCCAGGACCGCGTAGTAATCGGTCCGGGCCGAGTCGCGAACGCCGGTCGCCACGCCGCGACCATACCCTCGCCTCGCTCAGTCGTCCTTCAGCGCGACGGCATTCGGCGTGACGTTCATCTTGGGCTCGTAGTCGGCCGTCTCGACGGCTCGCGCCTCGCCACGGAACTTGGCGCGCAGCTCCGTGACGCAAGCGGGACACGGCCCCGCGAACCGCATCGGCGCCCCCCGGCCGCACCGCAGGCACGCCGTTTCTTCGGGAGGGAACTCGTCGAGGTCGAGGTTCAGTACACGCAGCGACATCCGGGCATCCTCGCGCGCGAGCGCGGCTCACTGGGCGATGAGGCCTCCGACGAGGGCACCGGCCAGCGTGAGGATCGCGGGGACACCGAACAGCGAGAGCCGGTACTCCGCTCGGACGCGCACGCCCGCCATCCGCTTCCGGTGGTCGAGCCGCGCGACGTAGACAGAGAGCGCCACACCCACGAGCAGCCCGATGAACGCTCCGACCGCGGCTCCACTCATCGGCGCATCGTAAGCCGAGCGACTACGCCAGTCGTGCCATCACCGCGGCGACCAACCGATCGGTGACTTCGGGCGGAGCAAGATCGAGCCACAACGACGGCTCGGTCACCTCGACCTCGAGCACGTGCCAGAGCTCACCTACGCGCACGGCGTCGACGCGCGCGTACAAAGGCGCAACGGGAAGCACGCCGACGACTTGCTCCGCCAGCGCGACGAGCCCGGAGCTTGCCGCGGCGGCCTCGGTGCGACCGCCCCATTCCTCGTGCACGCGAAAGTCGCCCAACGCGGGCACCTTCCGCACGGCGTGAGTCGCGACGCCGTCGACGAGCACGACCGACGACTCGCCTTCGGTCGCGATCGCGCGGAGGTACGGCTGCACGAGCGCGTCGCCGGCGGTGAGCAGCGCGTCGAGGTGTTCCTGACCGCGCCGCTCGCCGACGTCGAAGCGGCCTGCGCCCATCGCGCCGATCCCCACCGCGGGCTTCACGACCACGGTGTTCCAGCCTTGCGCGTCGCTGATGGCGTCGAGCGCGGCCGCGGCCCCGTGCAGCAGGAGCACGGTCGGCACCACCGGCGCGCCCCGCGCCGCCAGGTCGAGCAGGTACGACTTGTGCACGTTCCACACGACGAGATCGGGCGGATTCCACAACCGGCCGGCGGAGCCCGCGCGCTGCACCCACGCGAGGAACTCGTCGTAGTGGTCCACGTAGTCCCACGGCGAGCGCAACAGGGTCACGCGCGCCGAGCTCCAGTCGATCGTCGAATCGCGCCAGTCGGCGACCTCGACCCGGGCCCCGGCCGTGCGCAACGCCTCGGCCAGCCGGGGGGTGTCGGGGTCGGGCGCGGGGAGTGCCGCCGCGGTGACGAGACGAACGTCGATCACGTTCTACAACGAGATGAGCTCGAAGGTCGTGGCGTAGCGCACGCCGCACCGCTCGCCGGCTTGTTCGGCGACACTCGAGAGGAACGCGCGGGCATCGGTGCCGACGTGCGCGAGGTACTGCGCGTGGTGCTCGAGCGACACGATGCCCCGCTCGAGGTGCTCGGAGATGTCGACGAAGTGCGTCGGCGCGGGCGAACCCGCGACCAGGGCGAAGCGGGTACCGCCCCACGGTTCGGGTCCGCGCGTGCCTCCGAAGATCCAGCGGTTGCCCGCGTCGCGTGCCGCATCCAGCACGGCCAGGCCCACATGGCGATGGTCGGCCATGTTGAACGTCCCCGGACCCCACGACTCGCGATGGTTGATCGTGACGACGACCTGGGGCCGATGCCGGCGTATCGCGAGCGCGAGATCGCGCCGGAGTCGCATCCCGTACTCGACGCGGCCGTCGGGATGGTCGAGGAACTCGACAGTGTCGACACCCACCGCGCCCGCGCTCGCGCGCTGCTCGGCTTCGCGCACGCGGGCGCACTCCTCGGGCGCGAGCGCGTCGATTCCCGCCTCGCCGCGCGTGACGAGGACGTACCCGACGTGCTTCCCCTCGTCGGTCCAGCGCGCGACTGCCGACGCCGCGCCGTACTCCATGTCGTCGGGGTGCGCGACGATCGCCAGGGCCCGCTCCCAGTCATCCGGTACCGATTCCATCATGCTCGCTCTCGTATCTCACCGCTCATGAACGCCACCGGGACCGAGAGCCCGCAGGCTTCGTGCCGCAGTGTCGCGATGCGCCGGCCCGCCTGGACGGCGTCCTTCACGCGCCCCAGGCGGTCACCCAGCAGCGCCGCGCACGCGTCGAGGTCGTCGACGGTGATCGCGAGTCCCCAGAGCCGTTCGCCGCGCACGTCGGGCATCGGGCCTACCAGCTCGACGATGACTTCGCCGGCGCGGAAGAAGGTCTGTGTGGTGCCCGTACCCGCCTCGCGCACGCGCCGCGCCTCCAGCCCGAGCTCGGCGTACGTCTCGGTCGTTCGCTGCGGATCGTCGGTGAACACCACGACGTGATCGAGCAGCTGCGCGCCGTTCGGATGTGGGGCCGGCTCGACCTCGGTCGTCGCCCCGAGCGTCCATCCGCCGATCCCCCGACGCGCCGCGCCGGTGCGCATCCGGACGTGGCCGATGCGGCAGCTCCCGTCGTCGTCGACCGCGAACCCGGCGGTCTCCCAATGCGCGGCGGCGCCCGCGACGTCGATCGCGACGAGCACCGGCTTCGTCGTCACCGCTCGACGAGCCCCGCGTACTCGTCGAGCAGCGGTAGGACGCGGTCGCGGGTCGCGGACGGAACTCGCATCACGATCTCGTTGACACCGATCGACGCGTAGTACTCGACCTTGCCCGGATCGGGGACCGTGCCGAACGGCACGATCCGCAGTGCATCGGGGTCGCGCCCGCGCGCCTCGTACGCGGCGCGCAGCTGCGGCAGCGCGGCGCGCACCCCGGCGCCGCCGATCGGGATCCAGCCGTCGGCGTAGTCGGCGATGGCCGCGAACAGCTTCGGGCCGGGCGCACCCCCGATCAGGACCGGTGGCCCGCCCGCACGCACGGGCTTGGGCCACGCCCACGAGGGTGACAGCTGCACGAACTCCCCGTCGTACGACGCGACGTCGTCGCACCACAGCGCCTTCATCGCGAGTACGTGATCGCGCGCGATGTCACGCCGCCGCTTCATCTCGACGCCGTGGTGCGCGATCTCGTCGGCGTTCCAGCCGAAGCCGATGCCGAAGACGAAGCGCCCGCCCGACAGCCGGTCGATCGATGCGACCTCCTTGGCGGTGACGATCGGATCGCGCTGCGCGACGAGACAGATGCCGGTTCCGACGACGAGCCGATCGGTCACGGCCGCCGCCATCGACAGCGCGACGAATGGGTCGAGCGTGCGCTTGTACTCCTCGGGGAGCTCCGCCTGGCCCGTCGGCGGCGGTGTGATGCGGCTCGTGGGGATGTGCGTGTGCTCGGGCACGTACAGCGATTGCAGCCCGCGGGCCTCGACCTCACGCGCCAGCTCGATCGGACCCATTGACTGATCGGTCATGAACATCGTGACGCCGAATCGCAAACCGGACTCCTCACACCATGACGGGCGCATCACTGGCGCGCGAGAAACCTACTGGCTGTCTCGGGGCTCCGGCCGGGTGCACCGGGGGTGACATGAGTCGCACTTCCCCCCGATCGCTCGTGCCCGGCCCCGACCTGCGCCGATCCACGATCGATGTCACAAGACCTCGCCCCACTCCGCCACGCACACGACCTGTTGCAGGACAACCAGACGGTCGACGAGATCATCGCGCAGCTCCAGGTCTTGTACGACCTCGACTTCGTCGATGCCATGGCGTCGGTCGCGGCCAGCGTGCTCCTGCTCGAACGCGGCCTCACGGTGCCGCAGGAACCGCTCGTGCGGCCCTACGTCACCCGCGGACCCGCCGGCCCCAACTTTGCGTGACACATCCACCGTCACGGTGGTTCAGCCACGCAAGTTTGCGTAGGTCGGTGCGTGAAGCGGGTTAGAGAGCGCGGAATCGGGCGCCGATAGGGTACGGACCGTGTCCGGTATCTGTGCAGGTCGCATCGTCATCGTCACGGGCGCGGGGCGCGGCATCGGTCGCGAGCACGCCCTCGCCTTCGCCCGCGAGGGCGCCCGGGTCGTCGTCAACGATCTGGGCGTCGCGCCCGACGGAACCGGCCACGACATCGGGCCCGCGCAGGTCGTCGTCGACGAGATCACCGCGTCCGGCGGCGAGGCCGTCGCGAACGGCGACGACATCGCCGACTGGGAGGGTGCACGGCGCCTGGTGCACACCGCGATCGAAGCCTTCGGTGATCTCCACGTGCTCGTCAACAACGCGGGATTCGTGCGCGACCGCATGCTATTCACCACG
>DATMUX010000091.1:0-4102 GCA_035563695.1 Acidimicrobiia bacterium | reverse complement strand
CACGACGACGGTCGTGCCGCCGACCACGACGACTACGACAACATCGACGACGACGGTGCCACCGAGCACCACGACGACGTCCGTTCCGCCGAGCACTACGACGACGACCGCGACGACGTCGACCACGACCACGACGACGACGTCCGTTCCGCCGAGCACGACGACGACGTCGACACCCCCGGTGAAACAGAGTCAGACGATCACGTTTGCGGCGCTACCCAACGTGACGGTGGCGCAGACTCCGGTAACGGCGGGCGCAACGGCGTCGTCAGGGCTTCCTGTCACCTTCACGACCACGACACCATCGGTGTGCGCCGCCGGCGGCACCAATGGATCCACCATCACTCTGCTGACCAACGGGACCTGCACCGTCAACGCCGATCAATCCGGTAACGACACGTACAACGCGGCGCCAACGGTGACCCAAAGCTTCACCGTGTTCGCGGTTTGTCCGTGCAACTTGTTCGGTCAGGCGACTCCACCCATCCCCGACAGCGGCGATGCGGGAGCGAACGTCGAGCTCGGCGTGAAGTTCACGTCCGATGTGTCCGGCTTCGTCACCGGCGTGCGGTTCTACAAGGCGGCGGCGAATACGGGCACCCACACGGGCAGTTTGTGGTCGGCGACCGGTACGCGCTTGGCCACGGCGACGTTCACCGGCGAAACCGCGTCGGGTTGGCAGACAGTCACGTTCTCGACGCGCGTCGCGGTGACTGCCGGCACCACGTACATCGCCTCCTACCACCTCACGGCCGGTCACTACGCCGCGACCCACCAGGGCTTCGCGTCGTCGTTCGACAACGCGCCGTTGCACGCGCCCGCAAGTGGCAGCTCGGGCGGCAACGGCGTCTACCTCTACGGGGCGAGTGCCTACCCGAACCAGAGCTACCTGGCGTCGAACTACTACGTCGATCCCGTATTCGCTACTTCGTAGCATCGCCCAGACCAGATCGAGCGCGTGTCACAGAGCCTCTCTGTCAGGCCGACCCTGGCGTAGCCGCGGGCTTGCCGCTCCTACTTCAAGCCGAGTTGTCGCATCCGAGTGGTGATGAGCTTGCGGACGAGCCGCTTGGGTAGCGGCTTGTCGATTGCGAAGTGCAGCGATCCCTTCGTCATCTCGTAGCGGGCCACATCGTCGCCGAGCGCGGGAAGCACCGAGCCGCTGTGGGGCAGGTAACTCAGATGCTCCTTGAATGCTGCGAACCCGGCCACCGTCTTGCCCTCGACCTTGAATGCCGGCATCCCGTAGGAGATGCATTGCTCGGCATCGGGTACGACTTCGAGAATCGAGCGCCGCAACGCCGCCAAGGTGCTCCGCTTGGGCTCATCGAGCCCCGCGAGGTAGCGGTCGATCTCCTGGTGCGACATCGCCGCCAGTATCCCACCCGGGTCTCGAGCGCGAAGCCTGGGACACGTCAGGTTGTGTCGGCCGGTTGACGCGGGTGGGGCAGACTCGCCGCATGCTGTGCGCTGTGTCGATTACGCCGCTCGGTGCCGGCGACTCGGTCGGTGACGTCGTCGCCGAGGCCGTCCGGGTCATACGGGAGAGCGGTCTGCCGAACGAGACGAACGCCATGTTCACCCTGATCGAGGGCGACTGGGACGAGGTGATGGCGGTCGTGAAACGCTGCGTCGAGATGGTCGCGGAGCGGGTTCCGCGCGTGAGCGTGGTGGTGAAGCTCGACTACCGGCCGGGCGCCGAGGACATGCTGCACTCGAAGGTCGCCTCGATCGAGGCGCACCTGCGGGAGTCGTGACCGGATTCGGGCGGGGTTGACGGGAACGGACCCGCCCTTGGGATCACCGCTCCCGGTCAACCACCCGAATCAGCACCGAGCGGCGATCGGGACCGACGGGGGACGGCCGTGCACGTCTCCGGTGCTGTTGCGGTGAACGCTCGCACCGCAGATTCGGGTACGGGGAGGGCAAGGATCGAGGGTTCTACGATGGTTCCGCCCGGCAGCGTGGTGAGGCGTGTTGCGATGCCTGATGCAGTAGATGTGAAGCACATGCTGGTGTTGGTCGGCGAGGTCGGCGAGGAGCTGGCCGAACAAGGTCGCGAGACGACGGCGCAGGTGTCGGGGGCGTTGGCGCGGGTTGTGGAGCGGAGCCGGCGGCGCGGCGACGAGCTGAGCGAGACGCTGGTCACCGGGTTGCGACGTCGGATTGATGTCGTGTGGTCGTGGGCGGTGCGCGACGTCGGTGGCGCTCGGCAGCGGGTCGGCGCGCAGGTTGCGGCGGTGGTGGATGAGCTGGTGGCGCTCGGCCGCCGTCAGCATGATGAGGTGCGCGAGTTGGCGGGGGCGACGGCCGAGCGCGAGTTGGCGGCCGAGCGTGCGCAGTGTGCGAATCAGGAGCTCGAAGCGCTCGGTCGGCTCGCCGACGCGATCGCACTCTCGAGCGAACAGCACCCCGAGGACTCCGACACGTTGCAAGAAGCATCGAGCCAACAACAACTGCACGCGCTCACTTCGATGACCGAGTCGATCGAGCGCGTCACGGCCACACGCGCCAAAAGCGCACTGACGATCCGTGACCGCCTGCGCGACGCCGCGTCCGAGGAATCCGAAACTTCAGGTTCGACGGTCCCGACAACGGAAGTCACGCGCGACGACGAGCACGACGGCCCCGCGCCCGGTTGAACCCGGCCCCCAGGAACCGCCACCCCTCGCGTGCCCGAGCCGTCCACGCTGAGTGAACGGGTCGTCGAACCCGGAAATGGGACTCGACAACAACCAGTGACTCGGTGAACGCTGGGCGCACCGTCTCTCCCGTTTGGCTCGGACGAGACGACTGGGCGGGTGACCCCGAAGCGCGGGGTCACCCCCCGCCCGCGTCGACTCTCCGGTAGCCGGGTCAGTGGCGGTGCCGGTGTCGCAATGCAGCTCCGACCACGATGACGGCTGCCAGCGCGACGATCTGAGCGCCGAGCACGATACGCGTGACATCGACCGCCGGTTGCCAGGTGATGTCGCCGTCCCGCACGGCGTAGACCCCGATCCCTCGGGCGTTGAGGCCGAATCCAAGCCCGGCACCCTCGCCCTGTTGGTTCTCGTCGGGCATCGAGCCGCCGCCTCCGCCGGCGCCGCCTCCACCCCGCACGACCGCAACTGGCATGACGGTGATCCCATCGACCTGTGTGGGCTCGCCGAACACGCGCTGCACCGTCATGACGTCCTTGATGGCGTTGAGTTTCGAGACGACGTTGCCGAGTGCCGTATCGGTCATCGCTTCTCCCTTCGCAGTCGAGTCGCCCGCGCGCGTGGTTACCGCTCGGACGTGCCCGAAACAAGCAAAATCTTGCCGAGCGCGCGATCGACGCGCGATCTGAGCGACCGCCGAGCGATTGCGATGACGAAGTGAGTGCCGTCGACGGCGCTTCACCGCGCCTTCTCCGAGAGCGGGCGACGGTGTGGTCTTGCCGGACATCCCGGACAGATGTCGCGAGACATGGCGGACAGTCTCGAGCACCGAGATGCTCTGGATCTCTCGACTGTTCCCCGCGTCGGCGCCTCCTTTTCGGACGCAGCTTCGCCGGCAAACGCTCAAGTCCGTTGCCTGGTGACCGAGTACACCGCGTACAGGGCTCGTTCGGCCGCACCCCTTCGGGGAAGTCTGGCTCGTCGGAGCGGCCGGCTCGGGCGTTCCTCGGCCATGGGGTGGCACCGAGACGTGCTCACTCGGCGACGGAGAGGAAGAGGCCGCAATGAGCAACCGTCCCGCACGAAAGCACCGCTACGTACTCGCCGCCTTCGCTGTGGCCCTGGCACTCGGGGTGGGCGCTACTCCGGGAACGGCGGGAGCAGCCGGCCTGATCACCATCTCGAAACAGCCCCTCTCCGACACGAATCGCGACTGCAATGGCGCGCCCATCAGCTCACCCACGAGGGACCTCGGCTCCGCGCTCATGATCCAAACCCCTCGCTTCCTCGCTCCGACGGGATACCTGATCACGCTGGTGTTCGTTCATGACGCGACCCCGAAGGCCACCTACAACATCCGGATCATCCAGGAAGGTCCCGCGGGTCTGGTCGGTAGCTGCTATGTCGTCGTCGGCAAGGTCACGACCGACGCGACGGGTAACGGATGGATGATCGCAGCG
>DATMUX010000090.1:0-2840 GCA_035563695.1 Acidimicrobiia bacterium | reverse complement strand
TCTCGAGCTTCTGGTCCGGGGTGAACGTCCGGTACTTGCGCTTCTCGCTCATGTCCTCTCCTCGAAGGATCATGAACGACCATGCCCCAAGCCCTCAGGCGCAGGCAACCGTCAACACACCACCAGGGTCCGCGTCACAGGCCGCGCGAGATCCGCCAGTAGCTCGGCGACCACGTTGCGGGGTGCAGCCATCGGTCTGATGTGACGAGAGTCCGCGATCAACAGCGCTGAAGGCGAGCGACGCGGGTTCCCTACGCATCGGGCGGAATCACGTCTACGGGCTTGGCGGCCCCGTGGCGACGAGCCCGTGCATCGCAAAACGCATCGAGACCCGAATCGCAACCAGCGGGCATCCCGCAACGTGTTCAGATATGTGTGGGGTTCGAAAGGGCAATGTTTGGGGGTCTGAAGAGCAGACGCGAAAAGGGCGCTTTGACCAGCGAGAACGTTGTGATCGTGACAACGCGCGCCCTTGGCGAGACTCCTTTCGAACCTTCGGCTGCCGGAGGACACGCCGTGATTGGGCACGTTGACTCAAGGTGTCGACAAAGGCTCGGCCCGTACGCGGGACACTGGCCGAATAGGGCTCGGACCAGGCAAAACGAGGCGTCAGGACGCGAGCAGGCCGCGGGAGCCGCCGCGTCCGGGCTCGCCCGGTACGTGGTGCAGCCTTTCCTCGCTGTTTGTACGTCTCCGAGCCGGCGTTGGGGGCACCCGGGATTCAGGTTATTGCGGTGCGCGTTCTGGGGCGCTGCGCGTGACTCAAGCGCGACCGTCAGGGTAGTGTGATCAGCTAGCGCTGGTCGCTCACCGCGGGTCAGGCGCTATGCAAGAGCATGAAGTTGCCGACGAATATCAGCGCCCCGGCCGCAACTACGAACGTGTGCCAGGCTTCGTGGTAGCCGAACCAGCGCGGGTTGAGCCGGGGCCGGCCTCTCGCGAACAGTGCCGCGCCGACTGTATATGTGATGCCGCCGAGGAGGAACAGTAGACCGACGAGCGGCCGGTGCAGGAAGGCCGGGGCCGCCAGAACGCCGACCCAGCCGAACGCGATGTAGAGGCCGCCGCCGAGTCGCGGGAACCGCTCGAGCGCCAAGCACTTGAGCGCGATGCCACCGGACGCGATTGCCCAAACCGCGCCGAGCAACGCCCAACGCCATGGGCCGTGCAGGGCGAGGAGCACGGCCGGGGTGAACGAGCCGGCGATGAGTACGAAGATCATCGAGTGATCCGCGCGCTGCATGATGCGCCGAGCGCGCCGACCGCGGGCCAGCACGTGGTACGAGAAGCTCACCAGGTACAGCGCGGCCGTCGCGCACCCGTACACCAACCCCGCGACGAGCGCGAGGGTGCTGTCCGCGCCACGCACGAGGACGGCGAGCCCGGCGAGCGATAGCCAGAACGCGGCCTGGTGGAGCCAGCCCCGCAGCCGAGGACGACTCGGCGGGTAGCGCGGAGCGGGCGGTGGGCTGAACGTTGTCACGGGCAGCCATCAGGTGTAGCAGGTAGGCGCCGTCTGGGCGTGATCAGCCGAAATCAGCGCAGTGGCGAAGGCCGTTACGACACCGGCTCGGGTGCCGCAAGCGACGAGTACGTCGGGGATCACGCTGGGCGATTAACCTCAAGCTTGTTTCCACTGCCTCGCACGTGGCCAGCGCGACACTGCGCGACTGCGGTGGCGCGATCCGTAAAGCCCCTAGCGGCACGCGAACCCGAGCCCGGCGTTCGGGGACACCCTCGACGGTCACTCATGGTCTTCGCGCCGCAATCCTGCGTACGGTGTGGGGACGTTCGAAGGCCCGCTCGAGTTCCCGAGCAGACACGCAGTCCCGCATGTGTGCTCGGGTAATCCAGCGCGATGTCGGGGCCGATACGGTCGCCGGCATGCCAGCGCCAGTTCCCGCGACTCCGGATGATGCGCGGCGCGTCGGCGCCGACGCGGTGGACTGGCTGCGGCGCTCGGTCGGCGAACGAGTCGCCGCGTTGCTCGCACGCGATCCCGATCGCCTAGCCAAGGCCGTCGAGCTCGGCCTCCTGCGCCGCGAATGGCGCGAGCATCCCGGCGAGGAGCACTTCACGGCCGCGAGTCCCGTCGACGTGGCGGAACGGCTGTTCGAGCGAACCGTCGAGCAGCGGCCTTCGACGCTCGCGGCGCTGGGCCTTTCGACGATTCAAATCCTCGCAGCGGGTGCCGACGACGCTGCCGCAGAAGGAACGGCTGACGTCCTGACGGTCGCGTTCACCGATCTCGAGGGCTTCACTCGGTTCACGGCCCAGCACGGCGACGACGCGGCGAATCATCTGCTAGTCGAGCACCGACGAGTCGTCGGTCCCATCGTGCGGAGCCGGGGCGGCCGGGTAGTCAAGTCTCTGGGCGACGGTCTGCTGCTCACGTTCACCAGCCCGCAAGACGGGGTGTTGGCAGGTCTCGAGCTCCTCGACGCGCAACCCTCACCACTACACCTTCGCATTGGCATGCATCACGGCGAGGTGCACGTGCGACGCGACCACGACGTTGTTGGCCACGTCGTGAACACCGCGGCGCGCGTCACCGAGGCGGCACACGGCGGCGAAGTCCTTGCCACCGCCGCGATCCGCGACCACGTCGGCGATCTGCCCGGTGTGTCGTTCGGGCGCATGCGGCGTCGCACGCTCAAGGGCCTTGGCGAGCCGGTGCGTGTGTGTCCGGTCCGACGCACGTAGCGACGGTGAGCCGGCGGCGACCGACAGACGCTTCCCGTACCCTTGTGGACCCGTTGGCGGAGAGGGCGGAGGCTTGGGGGTGCAGCTGCTCGATCGTGGGTGCCGAGACATCGATGCGGGTTTGGTGGCGCGCTGGG